>CAMVDK010000115.1 GCA_947166165.1 uncultured Porphyromonadaceae bacterium | reverse complement strand
AACTGAAAGCGATGAAAAAGACTATGCTTGCGTGGTGGTTGGCCACCATGAGTGTGTGCCTGGCCGCCGGGCCGGTGCAGCAACGCGATGTGCTCAACTATGTGGACCCGCTCATCGGGACGGGTGGACATGGCCATGTCACGGTGTCGGCCTGCGTGCCGTTCGGCTTTGTGCAGCTGGGGCCGTCGAACATCAACCAGGATTGGGACTGGTGCTCGGGCTACCACCGCAGCGACAGCACGGTGATTGGCTTCCCTCACACCCACCTGAGCGGCACGGGATGCGGCGACCTGCACGACGTGACGGTGATGCCCGTGGTGGGCCAGGTGGCTTATGCCCGTGGCCGGATCGACGACCCGCAGAGCGGAATGTGGAGCTATTATGACCGCCGCCGCGAGGTGGCCGAGCCGGGCTACTACCGCACCCACCTGCTGCGCTACGATGTGGGCGTGGAGCTCACGGCCACGGCGCGCACGGGTCTGCACCGCTACACCTTCCCGGCCAGCAGCGAGAGCGCCATCGTGTTCAACCTGGTGGACGGCGGCGGATGGGACCGCGCCACGATGGGCCTGCTGCGTGTGATCGACGACCACACCATCGAGGGTGTGCGCTGGTCGACGGGATGGGCCAACATGCATCCGGTGTATTTCCATGCTGAGTTCTCGCGCCCGTTCGACCGTGCGCACCTCATTGCCGACGGCCGTGAGGTGGACAGCGACTGGGCCACGGCGCGCCTGGTGCACGGCCGCTTCGACTTCGCCACCAGCGCCGGCGAGCAAATCATGGTGAAGGTGGGCCTGAGCGCCACCTCGGTCGAGGGGGCCGCACTCAATCTGGCCGCCGAGCAGCAGGGCTGGGACTTCGACGGTGTGCGCGAGCGCGCACGCCAGGCCTGGCGCGACCAGCTCGGCAAGGTGCAGGTGCGCATGGCCGACGAGCACCGCCTGCGCACGTTCTACACCGCGCTCTTCCACACGATGATTGCCCCGTCGGTGTTCTGCGACGTGGACGGCTCTTACCAGGGCAGCGACTACCAGGTGCACCCCAATCCGGGCTTCGTGAACTACACCACCTACAGCCTGTGGGACACCTACCGCGCCGCGCATCCGCTGATGACCATCATCCACCCCGAGCGCGTGCCCGACATCATCAACACCATGCTGCGCATCTATCAGGAGCAGGGCAAGCTGCCCGTGTGGCACCTGATGGGGCGCGAAACCAACTGCATGGTGGGCTCGCCGGGCGTGCCGGTGGTGGCCGACGCGCTGCTGAAGGAATTCCCGGGCATCGACCAGCAGCTGGCTCTCGAGGCCATGGAGCGGTCGATGCTGCTCGACGAGCGCGGACTGCGCGAGCACCGCACGCTGGGCTACATCCCCTGCGACGTGATGCGCAGCGACAACATGGGGCATGAACTGGAATATGAACTCGCCGACTGGGCACTGGCACAGGCCGCGCTCAAACTGGGCCGGCGCGACCTCTACGACCGCCACATGGCGCTGAGCAAGCAATACAAGAACCTGTTCGACCCCGCCACCGGTTTCCTGCGCACGCGCGACTCGAAAGGCAACTTCCTCGAGCCGCTCAACCCCTATGTGCAGCGGAGCGGAGGTGATGAGTACACCGAAGGCAACGCCTGGCAGTACTCCTGGCTGGTGCCGCACGACCTCGAAGGGCTCACCGCCTGCCACGGCGGCCGCGACCGCCTCATTGCCCGCCTCGACACGCTGTTCACCCTCCCGACTGACGTGGGCGACGACGCCGTGCCCGACATGAGCGGATTCATTGGGCAATATGTGCACGGCAACGAGCCCAGCCACCACATCCTCTACTTCTACACCATGCTTGGCGAGCCCTGGAAGACGGCCGACCGCGTGCACCAGGTGCTCACCACGCTCTACGACGACACCACCGAGGGCCTGTGCGGCAACGAAGACGTGGGGCAGATGTCGGCGTGGTACATCCTCTCGGCACTGGGTTTCTACCAGGTGGAGCCGGCCGGCGGACGCTACTACTTTGGTAGCCCGCTGGTGGAGAACGCCACCGTGCGCGTGGCCGGCGGCACGCTGCGCATCACCGCCAAGAACCTGAGCGACCGCAACCGCTACATCCAGCGCATCACCCTCAATGGCAAGCCGCTCCGGCAGGCCTACATCGACCATGCGCAGCTCGCCGCCGGAGGCACGCTCGACTACACCATGGGCAGCAAGCCCGTAAAATGGTGGTGACCTTAATGGGGGAATTCACAATGCATAATTCACAATGCGCGATTGTTTTTAGTTATTGGTTGACGATTTCTTATATATTTCGCAATGAAGCTGCTACTTCTTGATGCGTATGCCTTGATATTCAGGGCCTACTATTCCATGATCCGCAGTCCGCGGGTCACCTCTACGGGCATCGACACGAGTGCGGTGTTCGGTTTCGTGAACACGTTGCACGACTTGCTGTCGCACGAGCAGCCGTCGCACATCGCCGTGTGTTTCGACCCTGGCGGCAAGACGTTCCGCCACGAGGCCTATCCCGACTACAAGGCCACCCGCAGCGCCACGCCCGAGGGCATCTTGGTGGCTGTGCCCTACATCAAGCGCATCCTCGAGGCTTACCACATCCCCGTGGTCGAGGTCGAGGGATTCGAGGCCGACGACGTGATAGGCACGCTGGCCCACCAGGCGCAGCGGCAGGGCATTCTCACCTACATGGTGACCGGCGACAAGGACTTCGGCCAGCTCGTGGGGCCGCAGGTGAAAATCTTCAATCCCGCCAAGGGCGAAATACTGGGTGTGGAGGAGGTGAACGCGAAATATGGCATCAACGACCCGCGCCAGTTGATCGACATCCTGGCCCTGATGGGCGACACGGCCGACAACATACCCGGCTGCCCCGGCGTGGGGCCGAAGAAGGCCGCCATGCTCGTGCAGCAGTTCGGCTCGGTGGAGCAGCTGCTGCAGCACACCGGCGAGCTGAAAGGGGCGCTCAAGGCCAACGTGGAGGCTAATGTGGAGCAAATCCGCTTCTCCAAATTCCTGGCCACCATCGTCACCGATGTGCCCGTCACGCTTGTGGAGAGCGACCTGCGCCGCCAGCCCGCCGACCTGGCCGCCCTGCGGCAGGTGTTCGATGAGCTGGAGTTCCGCACGCTCACCGCACGCCTCATCGACCAGGGCCAGGCCAACGCAGGCCTGGATGTTGGTGCCGCCCCGCCGCCAGCCGCTCCCGAGCCGGAGCAACCCGTCCGGCAGCCCGCGCCGGCCTCCGGTCAGCCTTCGCTCTTCGACCTGGCCGCCGAAGCAGCGCCCGCCACTCCGGCGCCTCCCGCTGCTGCTCCCGTTGAGCCGCACCCCGTTGAGCCGCGTCTGCAGCCACTGCCCACCGACGGCTACCGCCTGGTGAGCGACTTCGACGAAGCCGCGCAGCTGGTGGAGCAGCTGCAAGGTCTGCCGCGAGTGGCGGTGCACGCCGTGGCCGCAGGCGACGAGGCCATGCGCGCCACCCTGCTCGGGCTGGCGCTGTGCGGCGAGCCGGGCAACGCTGTCTATCTGCCTTTCGACGGCATGGGATGGATGCTGCAGGCCGTGGCGCCGCTCTTTGCCGGCCAAGCCTGCCTGGTGAGCGACGACGTGAAGCGCCTGATGGTGATGCTCCATGTGGCTGGCGTGGAGTTCACCGCACCCTACTACGACACCGGCGTGGCCCACTACCTGCTGCAGCCCGAGCGCGGCCATGCCTTGCGCGACGTGGCCGCCGACGTGCTCCGCCTCGACGTGGCCAGCCTCGAGAGCGTGCTCGGCGCCAAGGGGCGCAAACAGCTCAAGTTGGAGCAGGTCCGCCCCGAAGCCCTGCGCGACTACGCCTGCCGCCTGGCCGATGCCGCCCTGCGCCTGCCCGATGTGCTGGGCTCACTGCTCAGGCAGGAGCAGATGACCCACCTGCTCGACGACATCGAGCTGCCGCTCATCGAGGTGCTGGCCCACATGGAGATAGCCGGCGCGCGCATCGACCGCAACGCCCTCGACGACTACGCCGCCACCCTGCGGCAGCAAATCGACCACATCGAGCAGCAATGCTGGCAGTTGGCCGGCACGCAGTTCAACACCGCCTCGCCGGCGCAAGTGGGCGAAGTGCTCTTCGACCGCCTCCACCTCGACGACAAGGCCAAGCGCACCAAGAGCGGGCAGTACAGCACCACCGAGGAGATTCTGCAAGCACTGGCCGACCGACATCCGCTGGTGGGCAAAATCCTGGAGCTGCGCGGCAAGCGCAAGCTGCTCTCCACCTACGTCAGCGCACTGCCGCAGCTCATCAACCCGCGCACCGGGCGCATCCACACCACCTTCAACCAGACGGTCACCGCCACGGGCCGCCTCTCGTCGGCCAACCCCAACCTGCAGAACATCCCCGTGCGCAGCGACGACGGGCGCGAAATCCGCCGTGCCTTCATCCCTGCCGAAGGCAATGTGTTCTTCAGTGCCGACTATTCGCAAATCGAGCTGCGCCTGGTGGCCGACATGAGCGGCGACCCGGCCATGCTCGAAGCCTTTGCCCAGGGCCACGACATCCACGCTCTCACCGCCGCGCGCATCTACCACGAGACGCTCGACAGCGTCACCGCCGAGCAGCGCCGCAAGGCCAAGACGGCCAACTTCGGCATCCTCTACGGCATCTCGTCCTTCGGCCTGAGCCAGCGACTGGGCATCGCGCGCAGCGAGGCCAAGATGCTCATCGACGGCTACTTCGAGTCGTTTCCAAAAGTGCGTGAATACATCGACCGCAGCGTGGCCGAGGCCCGCCAGAAGGGCTATGTGACCACCCTCTACGGCCGGCGGCGCATGCTGCCCGACATCAACTCGCGCAACGCCGTGGTGCGCGCCTTCAGCGAGCGCAACGCCGTCAACGCACCCATACAGGGCACCGCGGCCGACGTCATCAAGCGAGCCATGGTGGCCATCTACAGGCGGTTTAAACAAGAAGGGCTGAAATCGCAGATGATACTGCAGGTGCACGACGAACTCAATTTCGACGTCGTTCCCGCCGAGCTCGAGCGCGTGGAGCGCATCGTGGTGGGCGAGATGGAGGCCGCCTATCAGGGCCGCGTGCGGCTCACCGCCAGCCACGCCGCCGCCGGCAACTGGCTCGACGCCCACTGAGCCGGGCCGCGATTACTTGAGCTTGGCGTTGTCCAGGTGGCGCGTGGCGTCGCGCGCCGTCTTCTTGGCAAAGTTGCGCTCCAGCGCCTCGGTGAGGTCGATGCCCGTCTGGTTGGCCAGGCACACCGTCACCCAGAGCACATCGGCCAGCTCGTCGGCCAGCGAGCGGTCGCGGTCGCTGGCCTTCGCGCTCTGCTCGCCGTAGCGGCGCGCCACGATGCGTGCCACCTCGCCCACCTCCTCGGTGAGGAGGGCCATGTTGGTCAGCTCGTTGAAGTAGCGCACGCCGTAGGTCTTGATCCACTCGTCGACGCGCTGTTGCAGTTCTTGGATGGTCATGAGGGTTGGGAAAAAATTGGCGTTATTCCCGCAGGCGGGAGTCGATGATGATGGTCACCGGGCCGTCGTTCACGAGCGCCACCTGCATGTTGGCGCCAAACACGCCCTGCTTCACCTCGCGGCCCATCGCCGCCTGCAGCTGGGCGCAGTAGGCCTCGTAGAGCGGTATGGCCAGCGAGTGGCCGGCGGCGTGGATATAGCTCGGACGGTTGCCCTTCTTGGTGCTCGCGTTGAGCGTGAACTGGCTCACGGCCAGCACCTCGCCGCCCACGTCCATCACGCTGCGGTTCATCACGCCGGCCTCGTCGTCGAAGATGCGCAGCGCGGCCGTCTTGCCCACCAGCCAGGCCACGTCGGCCTCGGTGTCGCCCTCGGCCACGCCCACCAGCACCATCAGCCCGGCCCCTATCTCGCTGTGCAGGCTGCCGTCGATGGTCACCGAAGCCTGCGTCACCCGTTGAATCACTAATCGCATAAGCAGCAAATTTGAAACACATTCACGATGCAAAAACACAAAAATTCTGAGTCGAAACGATGCCAGTGTCGTGTGCTTGACCGGTGGCTCAGAAGGTGAGCCGGACTCCGGCGGCGAAGTCGGTCATGCCGATGTGCTTGACGAGCGAGCGGCGCGCCTCGAGCATGAGCGACATGTCGTAGTCCAGACGGTATTCGATGCCGGCTCCCAGGTTCATGCCCACATGGCTCTCGCGTTGTTCGCTTTTCACGTTCAGGTTGGCCGCCGTGAAGCCGATGAACGGGTAGACGGTGAGCCGCTGCTTGTAAACGTCGATGAGATAGTGCACGTTCAGGTTCAGGTCGTAGTTCACCTCGAAATAATAGTTGATGTTGAGGTCGGCGCGCAGGTAGTCGAGGGGCACATATTGTGCGCCGGCACCGATGCCGAAGCTGCGCCGGCTGCCCGTGTGCAGCTGCAGGCTGCCCGACCAGTCGCCTTTCTTGATGTGCTGCGCCGGCATGGGGAGCGCGGTGGCCAGGGCGAAGGACAGGAGCAGGATGAGATGTTTGATGGTCATAATGTGTGTGGGGGTGTCAGTATTGTTCGTTTTCGTTGGGGAAGTCGCCGCGCTTCACGTCGCTGATGTAGTTGCCCACACTGTCCACGATCTGTTCGCCCAGGTTGTTGTACAGGCGCAGGAACTTGGGTTTGAAGGCGGTGTTGAGGCCGAGCATGTCGTGGGCCACGAGCACTTGTCCGTCGGTGCCAGGGCCGGCACCGATGCCGATGGTGGGCACGTGGATGGCCTCGGTCACTTTGGCGGCCAGCAAGGCGGGAATCTTCTCGAGCACCACGGCAAAGCAGCCCACTTCTTCGAGCACGCGGGCGTCGCTCATCAGGCGCAGTGCCTCGGCCTCGCCGGTGGCGCGTGTGGCGTAGGTGCCGAATTTATTGATGCTCTGCGGCGTGAGGCCCAGGTGGCCCATCACGGGGATGCCGGCACGCAGAATCATCTCGATGGCGCCGCGCATCTCGCGGCCACCCTCCAGTTTCACGCCGTCGGCCCCGGTCTCGCGCATGATGCGCACGGCGTTGCGCTGGGCCTCGATGGGGTCGCCCTGGTAGGTGCCGAAGGGCATGTCCACAATCACCATGGCGCGCTTGGCGGCGCGGGCCACCGTGCGGCCGTACACAATCATGTCGTCGATGGTGATGGGGATGGTGGTCTGGTTGCCCTGCATCACGTTCGACGCGCTGTCGCCCACCAGGATGATGTCGATGCCCGCCTGGTCGACCAGCGAGGCCATCGTGTAGTCATAGGAGGTGAGCATCGCGATTTTCTCTCCGGCCTGCATCATGTCCTTGATGCGCTTGGTGGTCACCTTCTTGGTGTCGGTTACGGTGTAGGTTGACATTGTATGTTCAGTTTTTTAGTTGTCGGTTGGAGGATTATGGTTGTTTTAGGGCGGCTTTTTCATGCCGGCTTTTCCATGCGTAGAACCATGCGAGCGACAGTGCGGCCACGGCGGGGGCCATCACCCAGGCCGCCCAGTGCGGCAGGGCCAGCGCCTGGGGCGACACCACCACGAAGGTTGTGCACACCATTGTCATCAGCACCGCCGGCACGAGCATCACCACGTAGGCTTTGCCCTTGAGCGTCAGCCACACGGTCACCGTCCACAGCGTGAACACGCTCAGCGTCTGGTTGGCCCAGCCAAAGTACTGCCACAGCACGTTGAAGCCATCGGGGTTGCCGATTTGCCACATCAGCAGGGCGAAGGCGGCCACAAACACGGGCAAGCTCACCATGAGCCGCTTGGCCACGGAGTGCTGCTCGATGTGCAGCGCCTCGGCCAGAATCAGGCGCGCGCTGCGGAAGGCCGTGTCGCCGGTGGTGATGGGCGCGGCAACCACACCCAGGATTGCCAGCACGCCGCCGGCAACGCCCAGACCGCCGGTGCACAGCAGTTTGACGACTGCCGGAGCGCCATATTGCTGGATGAGCGTCTTGCCCTCCGGACCGCCGACTTGCGCCAGGAATGCCTCAACATCGGCCGGCGACAGCACCTCGCGCCAGCCACCGGCGTAGAAGAAGTAGGCCGATGCTGTGGCCCATATCAAGGCCACGGCGCCCTCGGTGATCATCGAGCCATAGAACACCCGTCGGCCCAGACGCTCGCTGGTCATGCAGCGAGCCATGAGCGGGCTCTGCGTGGCGTGGAAGCCGCTGATGGCTCCGCAGGCTATGGTGATGAACAGGCAGGGGAACGTGGGGTTCTTTTGCACGAAGGCCGTCAACCCCAGGGCGTCGTAGCCGTTCACCATCAGGCTGCTGCGCCATTGGTTCATCTGCCCCAGATGCCATAATTCGGGAATCGTGGGCCACTTCCACAGCATGCCGGCCAGCAGGGCCACCGCCATGAACAGCAATGCAACCGCAAACAGCGGGTAAACCTTGCCGATAATCTTGTCGATGGGCAGCAGCGTGGCCACGATGTAGTAGAGGAATATCACCACTACCCACAGGGGCATCGTGCCGCCGAAACTCGTCAGAATCATGGCCGGACTATAGACGAACACCGCACCCACCATCAGCATCAGCAGCACCACAAACACCAGCATCACCCGCTGGGTGCTGTTGCCGAGGTACTTGCCCACCAGCAACGGCAGGCTGGCACCGTCGTGGCGCATCGACAGCATGCCGCTCAGATAGTCGTGTGTGGCTCCGGCAAAGATGCACCCAAGCACTATCCACAGCAACGCGGCCGGGCCGAACCAGATGCCCATGATGGCACCGAATATAGGACCCGTACCGGCAATGTTCAGGAACTGGATCATGAACACCTTCCAGGTGGGCAGCGCCACATAGTCCACCCCGTCAGCCAGACGCTCGGCGGGGGTGGGGCGGTCGTCGGGGCCGAAGATGCGCTCAACAAACGACCCATAAATAAAATAGCCGGCTATCAGCGCCAGCAGACTGATCAGGAATGAAATCATAAGCGCTAAACGATAATGCGAGTTCGATTCAGAATGAATAAAGCAAAACTCGCGGCGGTTTTCGAGTGTTCGCAGTGCCGAAAACCATTCCAAAACCACCGCAAATTTTCGTGGCGGCAAAATTACAGAAATTTTCTGTATGTACGGCGAATTCAGCCACATTTTTTATAACCACCACCTAGAGCCCCCGCCGAGCAAGTGAAGACAAGTGGTGTGCTATGGCCTAGCAAGTCAAGAAATTCTAGCAAAACTAGAAAATCTAGTTCCTCTAGTTCAACTAGAAAAACTAGCTCCACCAGCCGCGCTCTATAATATAATAAGGTGTGCCTCGCCAGGCCGCAAAAATCAGCCATTCTCCTGATTTCCAGCTCTCTATCAAAATCCCGGAAAATTTTTTCAAAAAAAGTCCCCAAAAAATTTGGCCAGTTCGCGGAAAGGCAGTAATTTTGCACCCGCAATTCGGAAATGACCGGCGGCCCACCGCCGACCGGGAGTTTTCCGAAAAATTTTTCGGCCAAAAATTTGGCCATGTCGCCCGGCGG
>CAMVDK010000114.1 GCA_947166165.1 uncultured Porphyromonadaceae bacterium | reverse complement strand
TGGTAAATAATAAGCCCGAACGAACAGACACAGGAACATAGACTTTTGGCTGCTTTGGGGTGAATATGCTGCTGACGGATGCTTCTGTCCTGAGCGGAAAGAAAATCTTTCGTGCCGTCGCTTGGCCTTGCAAAAGTAGGCATTTTGGCTGGAATGGAGCGCGCCTTGAGGCAATAATAATTGTTAACGCCCGATGAAGGTAGATGAATAATCAGTAATTTTGCAGAATGAATCCGAAGCATCTGAAGTATCACCTGCTCGCGCTGGCCACCGTGGTGGCGTGGGCGGTGTCGTTCATCAATACGCGAGTGCTGCTCGACGCGGGCGTGAAGCCCATCGAGCTTTATGTGTGCCGGTTTGTCATTGCCTACCTGTGCATGCTGGCCTGGTCGCGATTCCGCGTGCGCATCACGCCGTGGCGCGACGAGCTGCGTCTGCTGGTGCTGGGAGCCACGGGAGGGTCGGCCTACTTCATCGCGCAGAACGTGGCCTTGCAGCACACGCTGGTGAGCAATGTGGCCGTACTGGTCGACACCAACCCCCTTTTCACCATCCTGCTGGCGGCCATCTTCCTGCGCGAGGAGCACCTGACGTGGCCGAAGGTGATAGGGTCGGTGGTGGCTTTCGCCGGGGTGGCGTTGCTCACGTTCCGCGGCGGCTTCGTGTGGGGCGACGGCCTGCTGGGCGACCTGCTGGCGCTGCTGGGTGCCCTGGTGTGGGCCATCTACTCGGTGGTGCTCAAGCGGCTCAACAACCGCTACAGCACGCTCGAAATCACGCGCAAGACCTTCTTCTACGGCATCATCACCGCCCTGCCGTTCATGCTGTGGGAGGGCACGCCCACCGCGCTGTCCACCTGGCTGCGCCCCGAAATTCTGGGTCATCTGCTCTACTTGTCGCTGGTGTGCTCGATGCTGGCTTTCCTGGCGTGGAGCGTGGTCACCAAGGGCGTCGGGCCGATTGCGGCCAACAACTATCTGTATCTTGGTCCGGCCATCTCGATGCTGGTGGCCGCCCTGGCCTTCGGCGAGCGGGTGGGCGCGCTCGGATTGCTGGCCTGCGCGCTCATCCTGGTGGGCGTGGTGCTCGTGGAGCGGGAGCATAAAGCACCACCCGCCCCCGTTGACCCACTTGGGTAAAAGCGGGGCAAAAACCTCCGCCCCCGTTGACCCGCTTTTGCCTTGGAGTGGGGCGGGATGGTTGCGGTTTGAAAAAAATGTTGTAACTTTGTGGCATAATTTTTCATCTTTAAATTTATAGCAATGAGGATAAAAAAGATATTGTTGTTCGTCGGAATGCTGGCGCTGCTGTGCGGTGCGTCGGCCGAGGGACGCACACTGAGCGAGAGCGAAGCGCGCCAGGTGGCGGGCCAGTTTTTCACGTCTCACGGCAAGTCGTGCACACCACAGGTGGTGGAGCGGTCGGCCCGTCGTGCTCCGGGTCGCTTGACGACGGCCCCGGCCTACTACGTTTTCAACACCGGCAGCGAGTTGAGCGACGGTTTTGTGATTGTGAGCGGCGACGACCGCGCGGTGCCTGTGC
This sequence comes from uncultured Porphyromonadaceae bacterium, assembly GCA_947166165.1. GTDB lineage: Bacteria > Bacteroidota > Bacteroidia > Bacteroidales > Muribaculaceae > Sodaliphilus. The sequence continues at coordinate 8,130 of CAMVDK010000114.1, read as the reverse complement.
TGGGCTACAGCGACACCGGCTCGTTCGACCCCGCCAACGTGCCACCGGCCATGCAGGAATGGCTCGACGGTCTGTCGGCCGAGATTGAGTCGCTCGGCGACGACGAGTCGGCGCAGTACGCCCCGCAGCGTGCTTTGGGTGCCAAGATTGCCCCGATGGTCACCTGCAACTGGGACCAGAATGCACCCTACAACCTGCAACTGCCCACTGTCAACAGCGGCGAGCGTGCCGCCACGGGCTGTGTGGCCACTGCGATGGCGCAGATGATGTATTATCACCGCTGGCCCGTCGAGTCGACTGCCATCCCGGCCTACACCAGCGAGACGCAGAGCATCTATCGCCCTGAGTTGCCCGCGGTCGCCTTCGACTGGGCGAACATGCAGGACAACTACAAGGCTGCTGACACCGGAGCCGCCGCCGCCGCAGTGGCCCAGCTGATGCTCTACTGCGGCCAGGCAGTCACGATGGACTTCAAGAATGAATCCTCGAGCGCGTCATCGTCCGATATCCCGGTGGCATTCCAGACGTATTTCAATTACGCCCCATCGGTCCGCTATGTGAAACGCGAGAATTACACCAAAGATGCGTGGGCACAAATGCTCTATGCCGAGCTCAAGGCCAAGCGCCCGGTGGTGTACTCCGGCGCCACGATGGCCAACTCGGGCCACGCCTTTATCTGCGACGGCTACGACAACGCGACTGGCCTGTTCCACATCAACTGGGGCTGGGGCGGCGGCAGCAACGGCTACTACGCCCTCTCGGCCTTGACCACCAAAATCCAGGGCACGGGCGGCAGTTCCGGCACCGAGGGCTATGTGGCCCGCCAGACAATGGTCGTGGGCATCGTGCCCGGCAATCAGAGCGCCGCGCCTTCCACAGCGATGACGTTCAGCGATCTGAGCGTGACGGCCTCCACCTACACCCGTTCGAGCAGCAGTTCCGACTTCACCGGCGTGACTTTCTCGGGCCGCTTCAGCAACTATACCGGCAGCACGAGGAGCTTTGTGTCGGGCTGGGCACTCTATCAAGGAAATACGCGCATCAGCGTTCTGACCAGCGAGTCATCGAACACCTATTTGTTCACCGACCTTAAGGACGGCTGGGGGCGCACGAGCACCTTCAACCTCCGGTTCGGCGCCGGACTGGCCGCAGGCACCTATCGCCTGGTGCCCATCAGCAAGCTGCGCCCCAACGGCTCGTGGGAGGAGTGCGTAGGCAGCGACGTGAACTATGTGGAGGCCAAAATCACCACCACCACGCTCACGCTCACGCCCTGTGGAGTGAACGGCATCCCGAAGTACACGGTCAACAACGTGGACTATGAGGGATTCAAACACACGAACAAGACCATCAAAGTGATTGCGAACATCACCAATTCCGGCACTTCGATGAACAACAAGATCTATCTGTTTGTCGATGGAGTGAAGACCACCATGGAGATGCTCGACATCACTCCCGGCGAGGCTGGCGACATCACCTTCTTCTACCGTCCCGAGACCGCCGGCACGAAGACGCTCAAGTTCACACTCAACGAGGACGGCACCAATCCCATCGCCACCCGCTCGCTGACTGTTGAGGAGATGCCGGCCGCCAACCTGACGATGAAGCACAATGTGGCAAACCTGGTGACTTCCACCTCGGGCCGCAAGCTGAACAGCAACACCGCCGTGGTGACCACCACGGTGACCAACAAGGGAAATGCCTACAACGAAGAGGTGATGGCCTACCTGTGCAAGGTGACCGAGAAGACCGCAACGGGCTACCGCGGCAGCATCGTGCGCAGAGTGACCCTGCCGCTCACACTGGCGGCTGGAGCCACCTCCGACATCACGCTCACTTTCGATGAGTTGATCACTGGAGAGATGTACTTTATCAACTATTACTATTTCTCAAGCGGCGAAGAAGTGAAAGCGAGTGGCGTGAGCACGTTCACCGTTGCCGGCGGCACGCCTTCGGTGCGCGGCGACGTGGACGGCAACGGCTCGGTCGATGTCGACGACATGAACATCATCATCAACATCATGCTTCGCAAAGCCACACTGCAGCAATGGCCCATGGCCGACGTGGACGGCAACGGCGTTGTGGACATCGACGACATGAACGTGGTGATCAACATCATGGTGCATAAGGCATGAGGCGGCTGCTGGCCTGGCTGCTGGTGGCCATGATGCTCTATGCCACGACCGGCTGCGGCGGCGCGGCCGACGAGACCGGCGGCGATGTGGCTGTCGACTCGCTCTCGCTGCCAGTGGCCGAGACGCGCACGGCGGTGCGCAGTGGCCGTTTCGACGGCATGGTGCACCGCATGGCCACCCGTGTGCCGCCAGGCCGCCTGAAGGAGATATTCAACGACACCAACGACGTGCAGCTGCCCTCTGCTCAGCGCTGCGGCATCCGGCCCATCGATGGCGTGAGCGGCATCTATCCGCTGAGCAAGCCGCTGGTGCGGCTCACCACCTGCGACGCCTATGCCGTCGACACGATGCGCTACTCGCTGCCCTACCTGGTGCCTCGCGCCGCAAGGCTGCTGCACGACATCGGGCAGGCCTTCCGCGACACCATCAAAGCCCGTGGCGGCCGGGAATACCGCATCCGCCTCACCAGCGCGCTGCGCACCGGCTACAGCGTCCGCCGGCTCAAGCGCCGCAATCGTGCGGCCACCGAGCAGTCGTGCCACCGCTACGGCACCACCTTCGACGTGAGCTGGACCAAATTCGACTGCCGCGACTCGAGCTATGTGGTGATGGAAGAAGACCTGAAGAACATTCTGGCCGAAATCATTTGGGACAAGCGGCAGCAAGGACGCTGCTACGCCATCTTCGAGCGCCGGCAGGGCTGCTTCCACATCACGGTGAGGTGAGCCAGCGCCCATCAATTCAGAGCAATCAAAACACTTGCAATAAAAATAATGACACTACAAGAAGCTATTGCCGGCTATATGCGATATGCCGGCATCAAGGAGATGCACGTGGCGGCCGCACTGATCGACTGCGATGGCGTGCTGTTCGACACAATGAAGAATCACACCCGTGCCTGGGTGAAGCTGATGCAGAAGAACGGCATCAAATGCTCCCGCGACGAGTTCTACCTCTACGAGGGCATGACAGGCACCGAAATCGTGAAGAAAAAATTCAAAGAGGGGGTGGGCAAGGTGCTCACCGACGATGAGGCGCGCGCCCTCTACGGCGTGAAAGGCCGCTACTTCCTCGAGCTGGGCGCGACCGGCAAGGTGAACGGCATCGACCGCGTGCTGGATGTGCTCAGGCAGGCCGGTGTGCCGCGCATCGTGGTCACCGGGTCGCAGCAGCCGTCGGTGCTCGACCGCATCGACGTGGAGTTTGCCGACCTGCTCAGCCCCGAGCGCGTGACGGGCAACGACGTGCGCCACGGCAAGCCCAATCCCGAGCCTTATCTCAAGGGAGTGGCCAAGGCCGGCGTGCCCGCCTCGCAGTGCATCGTGGTGGAGAACGCTCCGCTGGGCGTGCAGGCCGGTCATGCCGCCGGGTGCTTCACCATCGCCGTGACCACCGGCCCCATCAGCGAGAAGGAACTCTACAAGGCCGGGGCCGACATCGTGTATCCCTCCATGGATGCCTTGGCCGACGCCCTGCCCGAACTGCTGAACCGCTGACCGTCCGATGCAGCGAGTGGCATTCACCAACGATGTGCCGGCCGCACTCCGGCAGGCCTTGATGGCTGGCAGTTACAGCCGGGTGGCGGTGCTGGTCGACGCCACCACCCGCCAGCTGGTGCTGCCCCGGCTGGCCGATGTGCTGGCCGGTGCCGCCGTTGTGGTGATGCCTGCTGGCGATACGCACAAGACCATCGACACCGTGTGCGACGTGTGGCGCGGGCTGCAGCAGGCCGGCGCCACGCGCAGCTCGGTGCTCGTCAACGTGGGCGGGGGAGTGGTGACCGACCTGGGCGGCTTCGCCGCAGCCACCTACAAGCGCGGCTTGCCCTTCATCAACGTGCCCACCACGCTGCTCGGTGCCGTGGACGCCGCCCTGGGCGGGAAGACGGGTGTGAACTTCGGCGGGCTGAAGAACCAGGTGGGGGCCTTTGCCGAGGCCGCCGACGTGATTGTGTCGGCGTGCTTTTTCGACACCCTGCCCCGCGAGCAGCTGCTCGCGGGCTATGCCGAGATGGTGAAGCACGCCCTGCTGAGCAGCGACGAAGCCTTGGCCGACGTGCTGCAAGCCGATGTGTGCGCGCTGCCGGCCGGCGACCTGCTCGCCCTGCTCCGCCAGTCGGTGGAGGTGAAGCGGCGCATCGTGGCCAGCGACCCGCTGGAGCGTGGACCCCGCAAAGCCTTGAACCTGGGCCACACCGTGGGCCACGCGCTGGAGAGCCTGATGCTCGAGCGCGGCCGCCCGGTGGCGCATGGCACCGCTGTGGCGTGGGGGCTGGTGGCCGAACTGGTGCTGAGCCACCTCGCCTTGCAGTTCCCCAGTGCGCAGCTCCACCGCCTGGCGGCATTTGTGCGCGAGCGTTATGCGGCGCCGGCCATCGGTTGCGACGACTATGCGGCGCTGCTCGAATCGATGCATCGCGACAAAAAGAGCCAAGCCGGCGAAATCAACTGCACCCTGCTGCGAGCCTGCGGCCAGCCCGAGGTCGACTGTGCCGTGGCCGACGACGACATGCGCACCGCCCTCGACATCTTTCGCGACCTGATGGGCGTGTAGCGCGGCCGGGCGCAATCAAACTGTTGGGGTTTTCGCCCCCTTCAAAAAAACAATGAGTTGAATGATGAGTATGAAGAAACGAAAAATGCGTTACCGTCCGGTGGGCGAGCCCACCGAGCTGGACCTGCGCATCATGGAGCTGGAGCGCAAAGGAGCCATCGTGCCCACGCGCGAACTGATCAAGACCCCCGAGCAAATCGAGGGCATCCGCCGTGCCGGGGTGGTGAACACTGGTGTGCTCGACCTGGTGGCGAGCGAAATCAAAGCCGGCATGTCGACGCTCGACATCGACCGCCTTTGCCGCGACTACTGCGCTGCTCACGGCGCGGTGCCGGCCTGCCTGGGCTACGAGGGATTCCCGATGAGCGTGTGCACGAGCATCAACGAGGTGGTGTGCCACGGCATCCCCAAGGCCACCGACATGCTGCGTGAGGGCGACATCGTGAATGTGGACTTCACCACCATCCTCGACGGCTACTATGCCGATGCCTCGCGAATGTTCATCATCGGCAGCACAACGGCCGCCAAGGAGCAGCTGGTGCGCGTGACCAAGGAGTGTCTGGAGATAGGCATGGAGGCCGCCCGGCCCTGGCACGACGTGCACGACATAGGCCGTGCCATCCAGCGCCATGCCGACAAGTACCGCTACGGCGTGGTGCGCGACCTGACGGGCCACGGCGTGGGGTGCGACTTTCACGAGGACCCCGAGGTGCTCCACTTTGCCGTGCGCAAGCCGGGCATGATTCTCGTGCCGGGCATGGTGTTCACCATTGAGCCGATGATCAACATGGGCACATGGCGCGTGTTTATCGACGAGGACGACCCCTTCGGCTGGGAGGTGATTTCGGGCGACGAGCGTCCGAGCGCACAGTGGGAACACACGCTGCTCATGACCGAGAACGGCGTGGAGGTGCTGTCGCATTGAGCGATTTGATGAACTCGCGAAGCTCCAGCGGCCTTTTTTTGTATTTTTACCATCCAATAGCTAAACTCAAACATCGAAAAATCGAATGCCAACTCCTATCGAACTCCGAAATAGCCGCTTGGGCGCACGTCTGGTGGCCCAGCTGCAGCGACGCCACTTCGAGGCATACTACTGCGCCACAGCCGCCGAGGCGATGGCGCGCGTCAACCAACTCATTGCCGACGGCAGCACCGTGACCTGGGGCGGATCGATGACCATCCGCGACATGGGTCTGACACAGGCACTGCATGGCCGTGGCACGCTGCGCGTGCTCGACCGCGACCTGGCCGACGGACGCGAGGCCGCCGAGCGCATCTACCGGCAGGCCTTCGGCGCCGATGTGTTTCTCACCAGCGCCAACGCCATGAGCGAGGACGGTGTGCTGGTGAACATCGACGGCAACGGCAACCGTGTGGCGGCCATCACCTGGGGCCCGAAGCGGGTGATTCACGTGGTGGGTCTGAACAAGGTGGCGCCGACCGTCGAGGCCGCCGTGGCCCGCGCCCGCAGCACGGCGGCACCCGTCAACGCCTCGCGCTTCGGCATCGACACGCCGTGCCAGACCGACGGCGTGTGCCACAACTGCCACTCACCGCAGTGCATCTGCAACTACATCCACCTGCTGCGCAACAGCCCCGGCGGCCGCCACGTGGTGGTGCTGGTGGGCGAGAACCTGGGATACTGAATCGGTCGAACAATCAAACGGAAAATCCAGCGAGATGAGTGCGTTTACCGACTACTTTGGGCATTGCCAAGGCGGCGCGAATGAGCTGGCGCCGATTGGCGAGGTGCATTCGTGCTCCGAACTGATGGAGCGCGTGCAGCAAGTGGGCTTCCTGCCGTTGCTCGAGAGTGGCATAGCGGGCTATTCGGCCGAGGGGCTGATGGCCGAGGAATGCCGCTTCGTGGAGTTTGCCGACGGCACGTGGGAGTGGCCGCTGTGGCAATGGAAAGGCCCGGTGGTGACCGAGGGAGGCTGCGTGTACGGTAAGTTCTTTGCCGGCAAGGCGGGCTTTGTGGCCATGGAGTGGTGGCCCGACTTGCTCAACTGGCGCCGCAGCCGCTGTCCCGCTCCCGAGCCGGGCAGCGTGGAGGAGGCCATCCTGGCCGTGCTGCGGGAGCATGGCAGCATGATCACACGCGAGCTGCGGGCGGCGTGCGGCTTCACGGGGGCGAAGATGCGTTCGCGCTTCGACGCCTACGTGACGCGGCTGCAGATGGCCTGCCGCATAGTGACCGAGGACTTTGTGTATCCGCGCGACAAGCACGGGCGCGAATATGGCTTCGGCTGGGCGCTGCTCACCACGCCCGAGCGGCTGCTCGGTGCCGAGGCCTGCCGCTGCGAGCGCGAGCCGAAGGAGTCGCTCCGGCGGATGACCGAACACATGACCCGGCTGCTGCCCGGCGCCGAAGAGAAGAAAATCAGCAAAATGCTGTACTGAATTTAGACATAAGAACAAAAGCCTTCGACTCGAGTTGGCATAAGGACACAAGGATTTTTTCTCACTTGTGTTCTTAATTAAAGGCTTATGTCCTTATGGTGGGTTCTATAAATTGCAAAAAAGCAATGAATGATTTTGGCCGCCTTGGGTTGCTTGCTGGCATCTTTTGTCTCAACTGCTTGAACCGTAGCCCGCTACTGCTTCGCGCAGCTTGAGCCAAAACCTGCTCAGCAATCAAAAGCCCAATTCGGCTCAAGCAATTTATAGAACCCACCTTATGTCTAAAACAGTCTCATTGTGGCTGCGGGATCCTCGCTGCGCTGCCGCTAGAAGTCGAGTCCAATCGAGAAGTAGAACGACAGGCGGTGCGTGTGGCTGCTCCAGTTGAGCGTGGCGCCGAGAGGCCCGGCGATGCCGCTGTGGTAGAAGTAGGAGGCTCCTACTCCCCAGATGGGGGTGTGCTTGAACAGGTGCTTGAGCGTGCTGTCGTGCTCGGCCACGCTGCCATCGAGCAGCAGGTAGTGCCGGCCGGCGAAGCGCTGCTGGAGCTTGAGCGAGGCACTGACAAACTTGGCTTCGGCAAACTCAGCATAGGTGAGCCCCGCCAGCGGCAACTGTTGCGGGAAATACTTGCCGCGCATGGGCCCGCCCACCACGTTGGAAGCCGTTATGGCGATGTCGTCGCCAAAAAGCAGTCGCCCCTGCACGCCTGGCTGCAGGTGGGTGGTGCGGGTGATGGGGATGGTGGCGCGCACCGATGCAAGCACCGAGCTGAAGCCTGCGTGACCCTTCCAGCGCGCCAGATTGTCGGTGTAGTAGGCATATTCGGCCTCGGCTCTCACACCCCGGCGGGGAAAGTAGTGGTTGTCCTCGCTGTCGTAGCGCACGCGGGCATGATAGTTGAAGTAGCTCTCGTTTTTAGGCAATTCGAGCAAGCTGTCGGACAGCAGCTCGTTGAAGATGTGGCGGTGTTCCCAGCCCATGCCCAGCTCGCAGTCAAAATTCCTTGCGTCCACTTTGAGCAGCTTGATGGCCG
>CAMVDK010000113.1 GCA_947166165.1 uncultured Porphyromonadaceae bacterium | reverse complement strand
GCCACTATGCCCAACGGCTCAACGTGTCGGCCAAATATCTCTCAACCACCATCAGGCGTGTGACGGGCCACAGCGTCACGTCGTACATCCACCGCCACACCATCCCCATACTCAAAGACCTGCTGAACGACGAGCGGCTGTCGCTCACCCAGATAGCCGAGCTCATGAACTTCTCCTCGCTCTCCTACTTCAGCCGCTACTGCAAGAAGCACTTGGGCATGACGCCCAGCGATTACCGCCTGAGCCTGCAGCCCAAGTATGACTAATCGCGCTGTGACTGATTCGCATAACGTAACACTCAAATAAGATATACCGATGCTTATGAAACAATTCATCCTACCATTCGCATTCACGGCCTTGCTGCTGTGTTCATGCCGCCCCAATGCCCCCAAAGACGCCATTACTGCAGAAATGGCCTATGCCGGAGTCAGCAACTACTGCCACAGCGCCTACGACTGGAGCGTGGCCGAAGGCGACTCGACAATCATGTATGTAGAGATGGGCGAGCCGACCGACTCCACTTATCAAGTGGTGTTCCGCAGTTATACGGGCGCATTTGTTTATTTCTATGTAGATAAAGCAAGCGGCTCCACACGAATGGTGGAATGCGTTCCCAGCCTCAACGTCGAGAACGAAGCGGGAAGCATCAATCTATTCGATTACCTCGACAAGCAAAACCAAAACTAAAATCGATAAACAACAAGAAACATGAAAAAAGTAATCGTCATTTCCACAAGCCTGCGCCCAGGCTCAAACAGCGACATGCTCGCCGACCGATTCATCGAAGGTGCCAAAGCGGCAGGCAACGAAGTAGAGAAAATCTCGCTCGCCGGCAAAACCATACAGTTCTGCAAAGGATGTCTGGGCTGCCAGAAGTTGGGCCGCTGCGTCATCGACGATGATGTGAACAGCATCATGGCCAAAGTAGTGAACGCCGACGTGGTATGCTGGGCAACACCCATCTACTACTACGAGATGAGCGGCCAGATGAAGACGCTCATCGACCGCATGAACGCGATGTACGAACTCGATTACCGCTTCCGCGACGTCTATCTGCTGACCACGGCCGCAGAAGACGAAGCGACAACGCCTCAACGCGCCGAGGCCGGATTGACAGGCTGGACTGACTGCTACCCCAAAAGCCGCCTCGCCGGCACCCTCTTCTGCGGCGGCGTGAACGAGCCTCACGAAATAGAAGGCCACCCAAAACTCCAATCGGCCTACGAATTAGGAAAGAGCATCGGCTAACTCAAAGACACAACATGTAGATTGCCCACTTCATAGGTGCAGAGGGTGGGCCTTCTATTTGATGCTGTTGCATCAATTGGCGCGAAAGTCGTGGCAGTCGCTCACCACCAAGCCAACCCATTCACAACGAATGTTGTATTCGATGAGATGAACCCCAAAAGTGGTGTCACCTTTGGGGTTCTCTTTGGTATTATAACTGTGTCTCACCGGCAAGTCACGCTTTTCCAACCATGATGTTAATGAGCAAGTTCAGGTCGTCAACATCCACAACACCATCCTCGTTCAAATCGGCTTTGGCCTTGTCTATATTAGCGTTGTCCTTTTTAACCATGATGTTGATAAGTATGTTCAGGTCGTCAACATCCACAACACCGTCACCGTTCAGGTCGCCATTCACATCGGGAGCACCTCCCGCTGGTGGCAGATCGTCAATGATTCTGTAGAAGTTCTTCCAGCACTCAGCTTTTTTGTAAAGTTGCAGGCTGCCTTGCGGCACATGCAACACACCGTCATATCCCGAGAAAGTGACTCCAAAATTGAGGTACTCTTCTGGATAAAAAATCGAATTGCTCATGCCATCGCACTTGGGTGGCGTGCCTGCATAACAGTTGATAATGGCGGGATTAGCTTCTAAATGCCCAATTGCAGGCACACCATTAGCGATATTCAGCACCGACAAGGCCTTAAATGCGGAGCCATTGTTTAAGAATGTCACGCCATTGTTGTTGACATAATCGGTAGTCGGGGTGATAGACAAACTGATGATGCTGCAGCCACTAAAAACATTACCAAAAAATTCGTACCCACCACCCTCATCATCATAGTCATAGATTCCATAGCCATCGAATCCCCACGGCATTGTCACTTTTTTCAAATTAGTACAACCTTTGAAAACCGATATACCGATTCTGGTGACGGAACTTAGAACGATTTCTTCCAACTTCGTGCAGCCGCTGAAAGCTTCTGAGCCGATGAATGTGCCTTTAACAACGATGTCATTCAGACTCGTGCAATTACAGAACATTCCTGAAGAAATACCACCTGCGATGTCGATGCTTTTCAAACCGGTGCAGTCCTCAAACACACTTTTGCCGAACTTTGTTCCAGAGGACTGGGTTTTCACTTTTTCGATACTTGTGCAACCCTTGAAAGCATCGCCAAAAACTTTTTTCACTGAAGATGGTATGGTTATCGTATTACCCGAATAACCCGAGACATGCATTTTTTTAAGACTCGTGCAATTTTGAAATGCGTGAGGTAATATGTACTCCAACTCCGGAAGACTCAGTTCCACTTCTTCCAAATTGGCACAATTCATGAAAGCGTTCGAATAAATGCGATTAACGGAGGAGGGGAGGCTGATGCTTTGTAATTGATTATTACCTTGAAAGCATCCGCCGCCAATGTATGTTGTGCCGTTTTTTATGGTTACATGTGAGGGGACACTTCCCTTGTAACAACTGGCCAGATTGCCGATATAAACAACGCCATCGGGCAAACTATTCCACCATTTGGTGTATTTATAACTTTCATTGACATGCCAACGGACGATTGTATTTGGGAATGAAATCTGGCCAATACTTACATTCGGATCCATCTCAACTTCACCATTAACCCAAAACATATTATCCGTATCCTCATACTTAGACATGGGGTCAAAACCCCAGATGTCTGAAACGACAAACTCTTCACCTTCAAATGACACAGACGACACGATGTTTAACTGGTTGTGTTTACAAACTCGTTTAATAACGTTCCCATCTTCGTCATAGATAGGTACTCCACTGCACAAGTGCCCCACGACACCTGCAATTCCAAAATAATTACCTGAAAACGGATAGATTTCAAAAAGATCTTCCATAGTGAAATATTCATCTGGCCCCCCAAGTTCTCGACCAAGTTGATAAACGACCCCGTTCTTCAAAACATAGGTATCCCACATTTCAAGACCTATTCCAGCCATGGCACGTTGCGGGAAAATGAATGCCGCCATCAATAGGATAACGAACAAAAATGATTGATGTTTAGTCTTTTCCATATCGGATAATAAAAAATGTTTGCAGGTTCTTAACTGTCTATTCCACCTCGATGATAAATCAATCCCACACATTGTTGTCACCGTCGGCGTTTAAAAAAGCAAATTTACTGCTTCCATAAGGATTGAGCAAATTTTTAATTAAAAAACCAACTGCAGACACTAAAAAAGTTTACTCTCGGATGCCCCCCGCCCTTCATGTGGCAAATAGGTGGTCGAGAGTGATCTCGTACTGAACCATATTGTAATAACTGTTGCGGGCAATGCCATTTGTCGTGACCATGACGAGGTGAGGAGTGCGTTTGTCGTTCGACAACTCTCGGTAAGCGTCCATCTTGCTCTGCAGCACCTTTGCATAGTCCTGCTCTATCGTGAAGATGCCGGACGAATGCTTCATCTCGCAGAGGTCGGTAAAACCATCGGCACGCTGCACAACTAGGTCAATCTGCGCCCCACGCTGTTTTCCGCTTCTTCGTGCAAACCACGAGCACACGTTTGTCTGCACACCAGCTATGCCGAGGGCGGCTTTCATCTGCGGGATGTGCTGGAGGCATACGCGTTCAAAAGCATGTCCTTTCCATGTGCTATGCGATGCCGATGTGAAGGTGTTCGACCAATAATGCTCATCGCGGAAAGCGTTTTTCTTGATGCATAGGAAATAGAAGAGCGTGTAATTGTCAATCAACTGATACATTGCGTTCTTTTCCTTTGTGTCGGCCGAAGCAAAGCGACGGATGAACCCACATTCTTCCAACTTTTCGAGAATGTTGGAGAATGAGCCTCCGTCGGTGAGCTTGCTTTTCGCCAGGATTTCGTCCCTGGTCATCCCCGATTGTCGGCCATCACTCAGGCAACCGATCACTTTAAGGTAGTTCTCCGGACGTTTGAAAAGTGTGGCGTAAAGCGCTTCAAATTCATCATGAAGTTGAGCCGTTTCAGCAAAAAACAGTTGATCGACATTCTGCGCCACACTCAAACCTTTCTTCAGGAAACTCCAGTAGTAAGGAATGCCGCCCATGATCATGTAGAGCTCCAGCACATCGTTTCGGCCAAGGGCAAGATTTGCGCCTTTGGCAAATAGTTCGCACTCGCGGAGCGTGAAGGGAACGAGTTTTATCCGGTTGGTCAACCTTCCCCGAAGACCGCCCTTGTCTTTCATCAGTTTTTTGCTGATCCAGGATGTGGCGCTGCCACATACTATCAGCACGATGTCCTTTTCACGGCGTGCTGTGGCCCACCCGTTCCAGAAGTTTTCCAGCGCGCCAATCAGGTTCCCCTTGGGCGTGTCCATCCATGGAAGCTCGTCGATAAACAGCACTTTCTTGCCAGCCGGCGATTGGTTGATGAGTTGCTTCAGCAACTCGAAGGCATCCATCCAAGTTTTCGGTATGGCACACTTCATGCCCGCAGCCACCAGAGAGTTGCGGAATGCGGTCAACTGTTGGCGCAGTGTTCCTTTTGCCACTCCCGTATGCTGAAAGCAAAACTGGTAGTTGAATGTCTCACGGATAAGATAGGTCTTCCCCACGCGCCGCCGGCCGTAGACGGCACAAAACTGCGACTCCTCTCTTTCGAGAAGGCCCAGCAACTCACGTTTTTCTTTTTCTCGCCCAATGATCATAAACTAATCGCTATTTATGAAATCCGCTGCAAATATAGTAAAAATATTGCTATAACCAGCGGAAATTAGGGAAATTTCGACCGTTTCCGCTGAAAATAGCCTATGTTTTCGTGTTTGCCCAATGAAGACGGATTGATTCCCGCGCGAGAAATGGATGTGTTTGGACAGGAGCTCCAACGCTCACTGGAATGAGATGCGCCCTGCTTAAAATGAATAGGTGTTAATCGTCTTTTGCAGTTCTTTCAGGAAACGTGCCGCTTGGCCGCCGTCCATCTGAACATGATGGAACTGGAAGGAGATGGGCAAAGTCGTCTTCAGCCAACCCTTGTGATAACGCCCCCACATCACCATCGGGTTGTTGAATCCTTTGGCATATTGATTGACCACGCTGTCAAGTTCTGTCTGTATCATGGCCGATGTTCCGATCACCATCATTTTGTCATCCAAGCAAAGGTTCTCGCATAGCGACGCCGCTTTGGCTGATATTTCCTTATAGTCGACACTGAACTGCCGGAGACTCTCGTTGAATGGGATGTCGCAATAGTTGATGCCGCCTTTGCAGTTAGCCACGACTGGGCCTATTGCCAGTTGGTCGAACTTGTACATTTTGTCGTCGGCAGGAACCATGAAGAACTCTTCGATTGTGGATGCGGCCTTGCCTATGCACCAGCAAAGCAGCATGTTGAATGGCAGTTCTTTCTTCCGGCTCACCTTGCACAGCCGCGTCACATCGAACGTCTTCGTGAGCGTTACCATCGGCATGGGTGACTTCATCCACAGTTCGAACGCCTGTGCGCGATTTGTGTCGTTAGGATTGATTTCTTGCCTCATCACTTTGGGATTTGAACCTATTTCCATCAGATGCCTTCGAGTACATCTTTTGCTAATCTCGTGAGTTCGTCAGTGTCTATTGACTCAAGTGTAACTTCTTCTGGCTCAAGGTCAAGAAGAAATTGCATATAGCTTGGCAGAGTGAGCAAGTCTCCATCGCGACCGATATTGTATTCGCCGAACTTGATGAAATGCTTCACGCCGTATTTATCTGGGTGTTTTCTTACGGTGGCAAGACTTTTGGCTTTGGCGCTTTGGGCCTTTACCTCCACTGGGACACACTCGCCCTTGTATCTGATGAGGAAATCAAGTTCCAGGCCGGAGTCCTTTTGGAAATAGTAAAGGCTCTGCCCTTTCTTAATAAGAGTGTCGGCCATCAAGTTCTCAAATATTGCACCTTTATAACCGCCCAGTTTGCCTTGAAGGATGTCAACTCTAGCCGCAGAGCCTAACATTGCAACGAGAATTCCGATATCAGCAGTATAGACTTTAAACACATTGTCTATTGCGTTGCCTTCCAATGGGAGCCCGGTAATGTGGGTGTTGTAGCACCGTCGTATGATGTCTGCGTCTTCTAACCATTGCAGTGAGTCTTTGTAAAACGCTCCGCGGCCTCCATCCTTCACCTTAGAATACTGGTATTTTTTATTCTCTTTGGCCAATTGTTTAGGTATTGCATTAAAGCACGCCCTAATGTGAGGTTTGTCTTTATCGTCGGCATACTTTACCATGTCTGAACGATACTCCCGAAGAATGGATTGCCAAATGGTGTCCACCGTGTTCATGTTGCCAGTCTCAATCAAAGCGTTAACGGCTGCGGGAAGTCCACCAACAGCAACATAGCGGTTCAACAACTGTTTCATCGCTACGTGGATACCCTCTGGAACGGGGATTTCTTCAGCTAAGCAGCGTTTCAGCACATCAATAACTTCATCGCTGATGTCGTTTGCCCACAGGAATTCCTCAAAGTCAAGGGGGTACATCTCTACGATTTGTTCATATCCAACAGGTACGGAATTACTTCCTCTTTCCTCCTCGGCGGCCTTTCTTGTGCGACTCTTCTTTTTGCTCTGCCCATAGCCTTGCACACCAAGTAAAGATCCGGTAGCGATAACGTCGTATCGGCCGTCTTCCTTAAAGAATTTCAGACTGGTGCGAGCTTCTGGACAATCCTGTATTTCATCTAAGATGATGCAGGTCTCTCCCGGGACGAATTTAGTGCTTCTCATCTGAGCAGACAGGTTGAGAATGATGCTATCCACATCCTTTGAACCGTAAAAGGCTGTTTTTATTTCCTCTTGCTTGATGAAGTTGATATAGGCCACATGCTTATAGTTATCCCCAGCAAATTGTTGAGAGATAAATGTTTTCCCACATTGGCGTATACCTATAATTACGAGTGGCAAATGGTCTGGATTGTCCTTCCATTTTCCTAAAGTATCTGATAATTTTCTTTTTAACATCATACCATAGTATCTTTTTCGACCGCAAAGATACATTTTTCCAACGAATTCCGCAACATCCGATGCTGTTTTTCCAACGAATTCTGCAACATCCGATGCTGTTTTTCCAACGAATCCTGCAACCTCTGATGCTATTTTTCCAACGAATCCTGCAACATCCGATGCTGTTTTTCCAACGAATTCCTCAACATCCGATGCTGTTTTTCCAACGAAACTGAGTCTTTTTACTGCTATTTTTCCAGCGAAGTTGCAGTTTCGGTGTACCAGGCTTAATGAGTGGACTTCTCTCCTGATATTATTTATCTGCCTTACCAAAATGTTTTGGCAGCGGGTTCATTTGCCGATGCAGAAGTTGGCAAAAATCTCGCCGAGCAGGTCGTGGGTGGTGACTTGGCCGGTGATGGTGCCGAGGTGGTGGACCACTTCGCGGATGTCCTGGCTCACGAGGTCGCCACTCAGGCCGTCGCGCAGGCCTGCGAGGGCGCGGTCGAGGGCTTCGGCGGCGCGGCACAGTGCCTGGTGGTGGCGGGCGTTGGTGACGATGACGGTGTCGCCGTCCACGGCAGGGAGGGCGGCGCGCTCAACGATGCAATGCTGCAGGCGCTCGACATCGGAAGCGTCTTTGGCGGTGATGGCGATGATTGATGCGTCGGCTGGCATCAATGGCTGAAGGGCAGACGTGACTGGCTCGGGCGAGGCCAGGTCGGTCTTGTTGACCACGGCAAGCAGCGATTTGCCTTCGCAATGCGGCAGTATCTGCCGGCTGAAGCGGACCACTTCGTCGGCGGGTGTGGCGGCATCGATGACCCACAGCACCAGCTGTGCCTGGTCGAGCTTCTGGAACGAGCGTTCGATGCCCATGGCCTCCACCACATCACTGCTCTGGCGGATGCCGGCGGTGTCGATGAAGCGCAGCAGCGTGCCGCCCAGGGCCACCACGTCCTCGATCACGTCGCGTGTGGTGCCGTGCACGTCGCTCACCAGGGCGCGCTCGTCGTGCACCAGGGCGTTGAGCAGGGTCGACTTGCCGGCGTTGGTCTGCCCCACGATGGCCACGGTTGCCCGCCCGGAACGATGCCGCGAGGCGGGCTATCACCGCCCGCAGCCGCTCGGCCAGCGCGATGACCTCGCTGCGCTCGGCGAAGGTGACATCCTCCTCGCTGAAGTCGAGCTCCAGCTCGATGAGTGCCACAAAGTGGAGCAACTGCTCGCGCAGGCTGCGCAACTCGCTGCTGTAGGCACCGCGCATCTGGTTCATGGCCACGCGGTGGGCGGCGGCCGACTGCGCGGCGATGACATCGGCCACCGCCTCGGCCTGGGCGAGGTCGATACGGCCCGAGGCGAAGGCACGGCGGGTGAATTCGCCCGGCTCGGCCATGCGGCAGCCGGCCTCGATGAGGGTGGCGAGGAGCTGCTGCTGAATCCACCGCGAGCCGTGGCACGAGAGTTCGACCACGTCCTCGCCGGTGAACGAGCGCGGGCCACGGTAGAGGGTGAGCACTACCTCGTCGAGCAGCTCGCCGTGGCTGTCGGTGATGCGGCCCAGATGGGCGGTGTGCGAGGCCATGTGGCGCAAGGGTTTGCCTTGCCAGCGATGGCTCACAACGTCGATGGCAGCCGGGCCGCTCACGCGCACCACGGCAATGCCACCCATGCCCGCCGGTGTGGCGATGGCGCAGATGGTGTCGGTGTGGGGATGGTTGATGATGCCAGACATAACAGACGGTAAAGGGAATCGGTGCTACGGCCAATTCGTTTTCAATGCAAAATTATAGTTATTTTGTGAATCGGCAAAATCCCATATGACTTTTCGGGCCGGAATGCCACGCCGACGGGCGCAAAACGACGCCTCTCAACCCGATACCGGATCCGAGAGGCGTCATTTGAAATAGTTGTTTTGATTGTATTAGTGCCGCTTTTATCACTTCTTGGTCAGGGTGCCTGAGACCACGCTGTTGCCCACCTCAAGGATCAAATATTGACCGTTGTTCAGTTTGAGTTTGTTGCCTTCGATGGAGTAGTCGAGAACCAGCGGATTGCTGATGGGATCAAATCCGAAATCATCCCACTCGTCGATATCGGCGCTGCCGTCGGCATTATCGCCGGTTTGCCAACGCTCGGCATCGGTGCCGTTGCGGCCGCCGTCATAAATCCAGTACTTCTTGAGGTTCAAAGTCAGCTTGCCGTTGTTGGCCGTATAGGTGCCCACAAGGCGCAGTCCCCAATCCTTGAAACCTTCTTCCATGATGCTGAATGTGGTCATGTCGAACGTGCCATCGTTTTTGAACACATAGGTCAGTTCGTGTTCGTACTCGTCAATCTCATCAAGGGCGAAAGACGCTGTCCAGGTGCCGACGATGTCGCCACCCTTCGAAGGTTCGTCGTCATCGCTGCCGCATGCCGTGAACACCAGCGTCCCCAGCATCAGGCCTAACAAGAGGCTGAAATAATAAAACTTTTTCATTTTGTGTTTTGTTTGGTGGGTTCAACATCCTTGT
>CAMVDK010000112.1 GCA_947166165.1 uncultured Porphyromonadaceae bacterium | reverse complement strand
GATGGGCCACCAGAGCGTCCACCTCCACGAGCGCATCACCCGCTACTTCGACGACCACCTCAAGTAGCCCCCGTCCTACACCGCAACGGCCGGCCTGACACCAGCATTCAGCACCCCCTAATCCCCAAATTTATATGAAATTCGGAGAATATACTCCCCAAATTCCATATAAATTTGGGGATTAGAAGGAATGTTACTACCTTTGCAGCAATTAAAGGTGGGTTCTATAAATTGCAAAAAGTAATGAATGGTTTTGGCCGCCTTGGGTTGCTTGCTGGCATCTTTTGTCTCAACTGCTTGAACCGTAGCCCGCTACTGCTTCGCGCAGCTTGAGCCAAAACCTGCTCAGCAATCAAGCCCAATTCGGCGCAAGCAATTTATAGAACCCACCTAAACAGACTATAGAAAACATGATACACCGAATTCTACAGAAAGAACTTGAGCGTGCATATGGCCGTCGCAAGGTGATTACCATTTTGGGTCCCCGTCAGGTGGGCAAGAGTACGCTGCTTTCAGAATTGGCGACTGCGGGAACACGGGTGCGTATTTTGAATTGCGACAACGAGGATGACCGTGGATTATTGATTGATAAAAGCTCGACCGAGCTGAAAAACCTTGTTGAGCCACACGACTTTTTTCTGATAGTCGAGGCGCAACGGGTAAAAAACATAGGATTGACGCTGAAAAAGATTGGCGACTTACATTTGGATTCTCACGTGATAGTGACAGGCTCGTCGTCTTTTGACCTGGCTGACGAAATCAATGAACCCGCAACTGGCCGATTAATAGAGTATAAGCTTTTCCCGCTCTCACTCCCCGAATTAGCGGCAACGACATCACAGGTTGAAGAACGCCGGATGCTGGAAACCAGAATGATTTATGGTTTATATCCTGAGGTGGTGACACAGCCCGAATATGCCAGAGACACATTGATGAATTTGGTCAATAATTACTTGTATCGCGATGCGTTGGCAAACCAGGGCATGAGAAAGCCCGATGCTCTGATGAAACTGGTCAGGGCTTTGGCTCTCCAGATTGGCAGCGAAGTGTCGTACAACGAGTTGGCCTTGACAGTGGGCATTGATAAAGCCACCATCGAGAATTATGTCAACTTGTTGGAAAAATGCTTTATCGTCTTCAGGCTCAACTCTTTCAGCCGTAGTGTCAGGAACGAGATCAGAAAAGGCAAGAAAATCTACTTTGTGGACAATGGTGTGCGCAATGCGGTGTTGTCTCATTTTGCCCCCCTCGAACTGCGCAACGACGTCGGTATGCTGTGGGAGAACCTGATGGTCGCAGAGCGAGTAAAACGCAATGCCTATCACAGGAGTTATGCCCAGTTATACTTCTGGCGAACCCACGACCAAAAGGAGATAGATTTGATTGAGGACAAGGATGGAAGATTGACGGCCTTTGAGTTCAAGTGGAATGAAAAACAAAAGACCCGTATTCCAACCAGTTTCATACAGAACTATCCGAATTCCGATTTCACCGTAATCAACCGAGACAACTTCTGGCCATTCCTGTCATGATAGGTGCGCATCCACACAGATGCCATGGAGCGCCTCATCATAGTCCCCCAGCCCCCACGATTGACATCATTACCCACGCCCGCGCCAGCCATCAGGTTGATGCGGGCGTGAACTTTATACTCCACGCAAATAAAATCTGAGAACATGAAGTCTATTAATAAAATTTATGATTGATATGCTTAATGTACGCACAACTAATATCTAACTTTGCGGCCTAATTATTTGCAAATCCTCAAAGTTAGAATTATCTTTGCATTCTAAAATTGTTTTATTATGGTGATTTCTCACTTGAAATATAACAATAATCAATGGGTTTTCCAAGATAATGAAACTCACCAGCAAGGTGTGGCTGACAGATGTGCGCGCTTCGCAGATTCATTTGGTATGTCAGAATGGGGGCGGGTTCTTGGTCTTCTGCACGATGTGGGTAAAGAATTACCAGCATTTCAGCAGTATATTAAGCGCGAATCGGGCTATGAGCCGAATGCTGTGGTTAATGGACCACACCAACATGCCTATGTGGGTGGGCTGATTGCGAAACGGCTATTTCCGGCTCAATGCTTATTGTTGGGCAACGCCCTAATGGGCCATCATCGAGGACTTTACGACACCGACGAGATGATGGCCAAGTTGAAAGAGCCTATTCCCTCGCAAATCACTATGCCCGATTTACAAGCAAACCTGACCATTCCTTCGCCTTCGGGTGGATTTCAGAAATATGATTTTCATGCCGTTCAGCGTATGCTGTTCAGTTGTCTGGTTGATGCCGATTACCTCGACACAGAGGCATTTATGCAACCCGAACAAACCGCTCTGCGTGGTTCTAAATCATCGTTGGACCAGTTGTTGCAAATGCTCGAAAATCACTTGAAATCGTTGAAAGCCGCGAGTGGTGAAACCGAGGTCAACCGCGTCCGTGATGATGTGCAGCAACAGTGCCGCACAAAAAGTGATGGGCAAGTGGGGTTCTATAGCCTTACCGTGCCAACTGGAGGCGGTAAAACATTATCTTCCCTGCTTTGGGCATTACGGCACGCAGTATGCCATAAACAGCAACGAATCATCATCGCAATTCCATACACGAGCATTATCACCCAGACTGCTGCCACATTGAAAGGCATCTTTGGCGAGGAAAATGTGCTTGAGCATCACTCAGAATTCAACGATGAGTCAATCGACAACGATGAACTCAAGCAAACATTGAAATTAGCAAGCGAGAATTGGGATTATCCCATCATTGTCACCACCAATGTCCAGCTTTTTGAGTCGATGTTCAGCAACCGAACTTCAAAATGCAGAAAGCTGCACAACCTGGCCAAGAGTGTGATCATTCTTGACGAGGTCCAGACGCTGCCCACAACGCATCTAAAACCTATTGTGCAATCACTCGACACTTTTCATCGCGTCTTTGGGTGCTCGGTGCTGTTCACAACAGCAAGCCAACCCATACTAAATGGTGAAATTGAGGGTTGCAATCCCCTTGAAAAGTTTGATGCCATACCTCATATAACCGAAATCGTCTCCCCCGATTCAGCATTGCACGACAAGTTGCGCCGGGTGGAGCTCACGTTTGATGACTCGCCTCACACTTATGACGAGATAGCAGCCGAGATCGCCAAGCACGACCGCATATTGTGCGTTGTGAACACACGCCGTGATGCCAAAGAACTGTTTGACCTACTGCCCGATGAAGGGTTGACCATACACCTGTCACGCATGATGTATCCAGTGCATGTGAAACGCATTATCGAACAAATCAAACGGGCGTTAGCCGACCCCTCGCAAAAGGTTATCCGTGTGGTGTCGACTCAACTCATCGAGGCTGGTGTTGACATCGATTTCCCTGTTGTGTTCCGTCAAGAGGCCGGGTTAGACTCCGTTCTGCAAGCAGCCGGACGCTGTAACCGCGAGGGACGGCTTGCAGGACTGGGACATGCTTGGGTGTTCAGTCTTCAGGGCAGCAATCAACTGCCACTTGGCGCTATCCGGCAAGCCAACGACGCGAGACGAAACTTGCAACCGAATCAAGACTGGTTTGCGCCAGAAGCCATGCAGGCGTACTTTAAACAGTTGTACGCACGCACGACCAATTTCGATAAACCGCAGATTGAGCAATTGCTCTGCAATGCAAGGCCGCAGTTTGAGCAGGCATCTCATTCATTCCGATTGATTGACGAAAACACGATTCCGATAATCGTCACCTGCGACGAGTCTGCTCCTTTGATAAAGCAATTGGGTTATACCGGACCCTCGTTTGGGCTGATGAGACATTTGCGCCAGTATTGTGTGAACGTCCGAAAGCACGATTTCGACAAGTTGAACCAATGTGGTGCCGTCAGCCGGGTGTGCGAAGACCTAGATGTATTCCAACTGCTTCCAAATTTCTATAAAGAGAAAACCGGTTTATGCACGGATAACGAATGGTTAGAAGAAACATTAATCATATAAATAACTATGGAATATTACGACAAAGAGTTCTGCTTGGAGGTGTGGGGCGACATTGCCTGCTTCACTCGACCCGAATTCAAGGTTGAGCGAGTCAGCTACGACGTCATCACGCCTTCGGCAGCGAGAAACATTTTCCAGGCCATTTTCTGGAAGCCTGCCATACAGTGGCAAGTGACCAAAATTGAAGTCCTGAATCCCATCAGGTGGACATCGGTGCGACGCAACGAGGTGGGGGCGGTGTCGAAGAATCCCGTTTTCATCGAGGAAAAGCGCCAGCAAAAGAACACGATGATGCTGCGCGATGTGCGCTACCGTCTCTATGCCAAGTTGGTATTCATTCCATTGCGTGAACGATATAAGGAAAGCCGAAATCCTGCCATTGACTGTGAAGAGCAACATTTGCTTCACAAGGATGAAAATCCGGGTAAGTACAATGCCATGTTTGAGCGCCGCGCCCGAAAAGGACAGTGCTTCACGCAGCCCTATCTGGGCACTCGAGAGTGTGCTGCTTCGTTCCGTTTAGTTGATTTTGAGAAAGAAACATTGCAACCACCAATTGATGAGAGCCGCAATTTGGGCTTTATGCTCTATGACTTGGATTTCGATGCCAATCCCGAGAACCCCGACGCTATGTTTTTTCATGCACATATGGAGAACGGTGTTATTATTGTTCCACCAAAAGACAGTGAGGAGGTGCTGAAATGATACTCAAAGCATTATGTGACTACTACGACCTCAACCGCGATCGAATGCCTGTTGAGGGCAGGGAACTGAAACAGATTGCGTTTATTCTTGTGATAAACGATGACGGGCAATTCATAAGAATAGAAGACAGGCGCCTTGATGCACGAAGCGCGCAAGAGTTTTTGGTGCGGAAACAGCCGCAACGTTCGGGCACAAAGCCACCGCCAACCTATCTTTATGACAACAGCAAGTACGTGTTAGGAACAGGTGATACCGATGACAAATGCCTGCCTCGGTTCAACTCGTTCAAGAAACTTGTGTTCGACACCTTGCTGAAGGCTCCCGACAATCGGCTGATTAAGGCCATGGCCAAGTTCTATGAGCAAGGACGCGAAGCAATCCTTAAAGCCATATGCCAAGACCCCTTATGGGATGATGTGGCTAAAAATCTCAACAAAAAATATTCCTATTTTTCCTTCCTTCTTCAAGGAACCGACTGCATTGCAGCTGCCGATGACGATTTACTTGCTCTGGTCGATGATGAAGATGAAGTCCTTGAGGGGCGCTGTCTGATAACTGGGATTTGTGCTCCTATAGTGCGTATCACTACGCCCACACCTATAGCCGGGGGCAAGTCAAATGGCTCGATGGTGTCATTTCAGGTGAACTCGGGTTATGACTCCTATGGCAAGGAGCAGGCCTACAATGCACCAATTAGTAAAGAGGCTGAGTTTCGTTACTCCACGGCACTTAAATCGATGCTGTTGCCCGAATCGCGCCATAAATTTCAGTTCGGCACACGTACATTTGTTTTTTGGTGCTCACAAACTGGCGAAGCAGGGCAGCAATTGGAGGAAGGTTTATTCTCCCTTTTCGGTTACAAAGAAAGCGAGTCGAAAAGCGAGTCGGAAATCGAACAAGTTAGAAAGACGTTCAAATCCGTTTTTAGCGGGCAATTGCAGACCAATTTGGACGATCGTTTTTATATTTTAGGCCTGGCTCCTAATAGTGCACGCATTGCAGTGTCCTACTGGGCCGAGGTCCCGTTGAGAGAGTTCGCAGGCTATATTCTACGGCATTTTGATGCGATGGACATCATCGACACACGGAAGAACAAACAGCCGTACTTTGGCCTTTATTCCTTGCTCAAGAGCATCACATCCACAGGTAAGGCAAGTGATGCTTCACCTAATCTGCCAGAACAGATTGCCAAAAGCATTTTCCAAGGGCTGCCGTATCCATTCGCTTTGTTCATGGGTGTGCTGAATCGTGTCAGAGCAGGACAAACTGATGTGGGCGTTAGCATTACCCAGGCTGCAATCATGAAAGCTTACTTGAACAGGTTAAATAATAACAACAATAAAAAACTTGAAGTTATGTTAGACAAAGAAAACACCAACCAAGGCTACCTGTGTGGCCGATTGTTTGCCGTGCTGGACAAAATCCAGCAAGATGCGAACAACATCAACACCATTCGCGAACGCTACATGAACTCGGCTAGTGCGACTCCGGCGGCCGTGTTTGCTACCATCTTGAATCTGTCGAACCATCATGCCGAGAAACTCAATATGGGTTCACAGATTCACTACGAGAAAATCAAACAGGAAATCATGGACAAGATCAGTGCCGATGGTTTCCCTGCGCACCTCGACCTGCAAGACCAAGGACGCTTCTTCGTGGGGTATTACCACCAGCGCCAGGAACTGTTCAAGAAGACCAACGCAGAGGATGGTGAAGAACAAGAGCAATCAACCGAACAGAATTAATCAATCATAAACTTAATTATTATGGCAGAGATTAAAAACAGATTTGATTTCGTCTACATCTTCGATGTGCAAGACGGCAACCCCAATGGCGACCCCGATGCCGGCAATCTGCCGCGTGTGGACGCTGAGACCGGTATGGGACTTGTGACCGATGTGTGCCTCAAGCGCAAAGTGCGTAATTATGTGCAGATGGCCAAGAATCTATCGGATGGCTATGATATTTTCATCAAGGAAAAAGCCATACTTAACAACTTGATTGATAAAGCCCATGAGGAAGATGATGTTAGAAACGCACCTGAAGCAGAAAAAACGCTGAAGGCACGTGATGTGATGTGTCGAACGTATTTTGATGTGCGTGCTTTTGGCGCTGTGATGTCGACTGGCAAAAATGCAGGGCAGGTCCGTGGTCCTATTCAACTCACATTTGCACGCTCAGTCGATTCAGTAGTTACACTGGAGCACTCTATCACCCGCATGGCTGTGGCTACTGAGAAAGAGGCCGAGAAACAAAAAGGAGATAACCGCACGATGGGCCGCAAGGCCACGGTGCCCTACGGACTCTATGTTTGCCATGGTTTCGTTTCGGCCAATCTGGCACGGCAGACTGGATTCTCAGAAGATGACCTAAACCTTTTCTGGGAAGCCTTGAAGAACATGTTCGACTGCGACCGCTCGGCGGCTCGCGGCTTGATGAGCGCGCGAAAACTCATTGTGTTCCGTCACGGCTCGATGCTCGGCAACGCACCAGCCAACGACTTGTTCGACCGCGTGAAAGTGAAACGCACCTCCAGCAATGTGGCGCGTGCTTTCAGCGACTATGAGGTGACCATCGACACCACCAACTTGCCAGATGGAATTCAAATCGAAGAACTCATCTGACAACGAATCGCATCGCTACGGCGACGACGAGATGCTCATGCTGTCGGGGATTCAGCACTACAGGTTCTGTCCCCGGCAGTGGGCTCTCGCCTATGTTGAGCAGCAATGGCAAGACAACCACCTGACGATATTGGGCAACCAGTTGCATCGCAAAGTGGACGATCCACTCACCATGGACTGCAGCAGGGGTGTGGTGCACCTGCGGTCGGTGGCTCTCGTTTCGCGCTCATTGGGGGTGAGTGGCATAGCCGATGTGCTGGAACTCACTCCCGCTACAGATGACGCAAATGCGATTCGTGTGCCTAAATACGATGGCTTGTGGCACGCGACTCCAATCGAGTACAAGCACGGCCGTCCGAAAAGCGATGCTTCCGACGATGCTCAACTGTGCGCCCAGGCCATCTGTCTGGAGGAAATGTATGGCATACGCCTGACGTATGGTGAAATCTATTATGAGCGAACTCGACATCGCAAAGCCGTTGAACTGACCGACGACTTGCGAGCGCTGGTTTGTAACCTTGTTGCCGAGATGCACGAATTGTATGCAACAGGCACCACGCCATCTGCTCGGTGGACTTCCAAGTGCAAATCGTGTTCACTCAAAGACTTGTGCATGGTAGGCGATTTGCGGCGAGCCACCTCGGTGCAACATTATCTTAATCAATTGACTATCGATGAGGAAACTACTTAATACCCTCTATGTCACCAATCCTGATGTCTATCTAAGCAAGCAGGGTGAGACCATAGTGGCCAGTGTGCAAGGCACTCAGGTGATGCAGATACCTGCCATCAACATCGAAAGCATCGTTTGCTTTAATCGCATGGGAGTGTCGCCACACTTGATGCAACTATGCGTGGCTCATCACATTGGTCTGTGCTTCCTCACGCCATCTGGGTGGTTTCAAGCCAGAGTCTCCGGACCGGTCAGTGGCAATGTGTTGCTAAGGCGCAAGCAATACCGACTGGCTGATGACCCAGTCAAATCATTAGAGCTGAGCAGGCTGTTTATTGCGGGAAAAATTTATAACTGCCGCAAGGCTCTGGAGCGGCTCAAGCGCGACCACCCTTTCAGGGCTGATGGTGTGGCTGACGCGTCTGCTATGCTGAACCGCATCAAGGGGCGATGCTTGGCTGCCGGGAATATGGATGCTTTGCGCGGTTTCGAAGGTGAGGCGGCGAATATATATTTCTCAGTTTTCAATCAAATGATTCTGGTTGACGACGAAGCGTTCCGATTCAATGGGCGCAGCCGGCGGCCACCAAAAGACCGCGTGAACTGTCTTCTATCGTTCGCCTATACTTTGCTGGCCCATGAGTCCCAATCGGCTTTGGAGACAGTCGGGCTGGATCCATATGTGGGATTCCTGCATACCGAGCGGCCCGGAAGAGCAAGCTTGGCCTTCGACCTCATGGAAGAGATGCGTTCATACTTATGCGATAGATTTGTGCTGTCGCTCATCAACCGCCGACAAGTGAAAGCCAATGACTTTGTCGAAAATGGTGAAAATAATCTTATCATGAAAGACGAGACAAAACGCACCATTCTGGAGGCTTGGCAAAACCGAAAAAAGGAAGAAATAGAACATCCATTCTTGAAGGAGAAGATTCCAGTCGGTTTGTTGCCATATGTGCAAGCAATGCTGTTGGCTCGCCACTTCAGGGGAGATTTAGACAATTATCCTGTTTTCTTGATTCAATGAGAGTGACATGCTTATTCTTGTGACCTACGATGTGGAAACGATGACTCCCGAAGGGCAAAAACGCCTTCGGCGCGTTGCAAAAGCGTGCTTGAACTATGGCCAACGTGTGCAGAATTCAGTGTTTGAATGTAATGTAGACATCACGCAATACACTCAACTGAAGATGGTGCTTTCTGGCATTATAGATGATGAAACAGACAGCATTAGGCTGTATAATCTAGGTAACACTTTTGCGTCCAAGGTTGAAACATTAGGAAAGAACAATGCAATCGACCTCAATGGAACATTGATGATCTAGTGGCTGCGAACCTATAGCATTCGAGAATTCTTAAGGGTGTTCGCAGACATTGTGAATCAAAGATTTTGTAGAAAATAAAGCGTTATTATTTGTGTGGTTCATCTTTTTTCAGTAATTTCGCAGAAATATCAGCTTAAAGGACTAGAGTATAGGGAACTAGACTCTAACTGTCGTGCCCCCCACGGGCGCGTGAATTGAAACGTGTTTGCATTCGAATGCCGGACGAGCGCTTGCCGTCGTGCCCCCCACGGGCGCGTGAATTGAAACTTAATATGTAGTAATGGAATTGGAAAATCATATTTGTCGTGCCCCCCACGGGCGCGTGAATTGAAACAAGCTGAACACAGCCTTGACAAGTCAGGAAGCCGTCGTGCCCCCCACGGGCGCGTGAATTGAAACTAAATGAGAAGTTCAGATGGCCAGAAGGAAAAGTGTCGTGCCCCCCACGGGCGCGTGAATTGAAACTTCCTGCTTGTCGCGCTCGGCAATCGCCCGAAGGTCGTGCCCCCCACGGGCGCGTGAATTGAAACATGAACGCCATC
>CAMVDK010000111.1 GCA_947166165.1 uncultured Porphyromonadaceae bacterium | reverse complement strand
AGTTGGAACAAGTACTCTAAAATGCAAACAGTGGAACTATCTTGCGGATTTTAGGTCCTTCTATTTGGCATGAGAATAAAGCAGGCAATGTTTCCGTTTTGGATTATGCCTGCGCCTTAAGAACTGGTGCGAGCTACAATTACCTGCTTGTGAATGGCAGGCGCCGTCCTTCTTCAAGAGAGTTGCTCCGATTACAAGGTTTTCCAGATAATTATCGCATTGTTGTTTCGCATGGCGAAATCAGAAGGCAGACAGGCAATAGCGTCGCTGTTCCAATGATTAGAGAAATCGCAAAAAAGATTGACTTCATACTTAATCACATTGATTGATGAAACATCCACGGCTGAGAGATGGCAAAAAGCTTCAAACAAGTGAGCCATATCCAATGAATGAAATCCCCGATGATTTAATTAAGGTGGGTTCTATAAATTGCAAAATAGTAATGAATGGTTTTGGCCGCCTTGGGTTGCTTGCTGGCATCTTTTGTCTCAACAGCTTGAACCGTAGCCCGCTACTGCTTCGCGCAGCTTGAGCCAAAACCTGCTCAGCAATCAAGCCCAATTCGGCTCAAGCAATTTATAGAACCCACCTTAAAAGAATTGGTGGCTACCTTGTGCATTTACTCTATATAGGAAGAAAAGACATAACAGGTTCTGACTGGGGTGACGCGTTTTCAGATGCAATCGGAGGCAGACATTTGGATTCTCCAATAGGCATTGCAGATGTTGTGTTAAACAGAATGGCATGGTCAATGAAAACTGTGAAAAACAGTAACCCATTTACTGCACGTAATATTCGCTTGATAAGCGGCCGTTGCTCTCCAGATTATTCTTACGGAATAACCGACCCACATAAAGATATTCAAGAAACCGGAAGAGCCGTTTTGGGGATTTGGAACGAGCGTATTAATCTTGCACATGATGAGTTTAACCCTGTTAGAACTTCTATTTTAGTACGTTCTAATGATTTGCTGTCGTACACTCTATTTGAAGAAGACAATCATCGCTTTAGAACGAGCGATTACGTTTGGGAAGTGAACAAAAATGGGAATTTAGTCGGCAAAAATATTGAAACTAATGACGTGTGCTTCACTTGGCAACCACATGGCTCACAATTCACAATCCACACACGCATTCCCGAGAATGCAGTAAAATTCACAATAAAGCGTCCTCCGGTTATCAATAAGGATGATATATTAAAAGCGATCAATTTTGATGATACTTGGGTGCAGATAATGCAGAGATGATTGTCCGTGTCAAAAAATCATGTGGCATAACCAACAACAGTCCCATCCATATGGATTTTGAAACCTCTTGCATATTCCATTGCCACACATCATGCTGAAGCGTCATGGTATGAATTATCCGGCAGTTGCTGAATTGAACTGCCCCTGTGAATCATTGTCCTTGTTTGTCTTTAGTTGTCCTTAATTGTCTGAAAAGCGCCCAAGGCTGCGAAGTTGGAAAACGCAAATACAAATAATGGGTGCATTTTTTGTGGATGTGCATTGCGCTTTGTGCATTATTTCGTAATTTTGCAGGTTGAAACAATTACTGACAACTATGAAACGCATTGCAATCGCACTTGTTGTGGCCTTTGTGGGGATGCTGGCGGTGATGGCTGCCGACGAATATGCCCAGGCCACGTTCCCCGTCCAGAGCCACGATTTCGGCACCATCAAGGAGGATGGCGGCCCCGTGAGCTGCACCTTCGAGGTGATCAACACCGGCAATAAACCGCTGCTCATCCTCGACGCGCTGGCTTCGTGTGGCTGCACCAAGCCGGAATTCCCCACCAAACCCATCAAGCCGGGCAAAAAAGCGAAAATCAAGGTCACCTACAGCCCCATCGGCCGGCCCGGTGCCTTCCGCAAGTCGGTGAAGGTGAAGACCAACGGGCGCGAGCAGCGCACCACGCTCACCATCGAAGGCACGGTGCAGCCTGTGCGCGTGAAGAATAAATGATGATCGATGAACTTGCGCGTTGCCTGCATATTGCTGCTGCTTCCGCTGGTGCTCTCTGGCGCAGGGCAGGCCGTGCCCACGTGGCTTGAGAGCCGCCACGACTTTGGCACCATACGCGAGCAGGACGGAAAGGTGACTTGCACCATGCGCGTGGTGAATACTGGCGACTCGGTGCTCTCGCTGGCGCGTGTGCGCACGGCGTGCGGATGCACCGCCGTTGACTACACCCGCTCGCCCATCGCCCCGGGCGACACCGGCCGGGTGGACATCACCTATTCTCCGGCCAACCGCCCCGGCGAGTTTGCGAAGGACGTGTGGGTGTTCAGCACCGGCCGTCCGGGTCGCTCGCAGCTCACCATTGTGGGCAACGTGATTCCGGCTCCCGCCACGCTCGACGAGCAGTATCCCGTGGCCGTGGGCTCGCTGCGGCTCAGCGGTAGGCTCGTGGCTGTGGGCGAGGTGCCCCGCGGCGAGCGGCGCAACGTCGCGCTGCCGGCCTACAACGCCTCGACCGACACCCTGCTGGTGACGCTGCATCACGCCCCGGCCCACCTCTCGGCGCGCGCCGTGCCCGACACCGTGCCGCCCGGCGCCGTGACCACGCTGATGGTGCACCTCGACAGCGGGCGCGCCCCGCTGTGGGGTCTGAACGCCGACTCGCTCGACGTGATGGCCGAGCCGCTCGCCCCGAACGCTGGCGCGCTGAGCGGCATCGGACGGCTGGAGGTGGTGAGCAACGTGCGCGAGACGTTCGGCCACCTCGACGAGCGCCAGCGCATGCAGGCTCCCGTGGCCGAGCTGAGCTGCGGCCCCCGGCTCAACCTGCCCGCCACGCCCCGTGGCGGCCGTGCCACCGCCACGCTGACCATCGCCAACCGCGGCCACGACCCGCTGCTGGTGCGGCGCCTGTGGAGCGGCGACGCCTCGGTGAGCGCCACGGTGAGCCACAGCGAGGTGGGCCGCGGCAAGCAGGCCACCGTGGTGGTGACCGTCGACACCGCTGGCTGCCACGGCAAGGTGATCAACACCCTGCTCGAAGTGATGACCAACGACCCCGTCCACCCCAGTCAAATCGTCCGCCTGGTGGGCGAGGTGACCGACAACTGACAACCGTCAACACCTATTACAACAAATGGAAAAAGACAAACATACCCCAACCCCCTCCGCCGAGACTGGCTGCTCGTGCGAGCATCCCGAGAATGACGGGCAGTATGCCGGCCTGCAAGTGAACGCCGGCATCGAGCAGCCGCCTATCGTGAACCCCTACCTCAAGCGCCGTCGGCGTCCGCAACTGTCGGTGGCCGACTATGTGGAGGGCATCCGCAAGGGCAACACCGCCGTGCTTGGACAGGCGGTGACGCTTGTCGAGAGCACCGTGCCTGAGCACCAGGTGGTGGCCCAGCAGGTGATTGAGAAGTGCCTGCCCTACACCGGCGGCAGCAAGCGCATCGGCATCACCGGTGTGCCGGGCGCCGGCAAGTCGACCAGCATCGACGTGTTCGGCATCCACGTGCTCGAGCGCGGCGGCAAGCTCGCCGTGCTGGCCATCGACCCCAGCAGCGAGCGGAGCAAGGGCAGCATATTGGGCGACAAGACACGCATGGAGAAGCTGGCCGTGCACCCGCGGGCCTTTATCCGTCCCAGCCCCTCGGCGGGGTCGCTGGGCGGCGTGGCCCGCAAGACGCGCGAAACCATCGTGCTCTGCGAGGCCGCCGGCTACGACAACATCTTTGTCGAGACCGTAGGGGTGGGGCAGAGCGAAATCGCCGTGCACTCGATGGTCGACTTCTTCCTGCTCATCCAGCTGGCCGGCACTGGCGACGAGCTGCAGGGCATCAAGCGCGGCATCATGGAGATGGCCGACGGAATCGTGATCAACAAGGCCGACGGCGACAACGTGGAGCGCGCCAATCTGGCGGCGGCCCAGTTCCGCAACGCCCTGCACCTGTTCCCGCTGCCGCCCAGCGGCTGGACACCCGAGGTGACCACCTATTCGGGCTACTACGAGCTGGGCATCGACCGCGTGTGGGACATGATTGACCGCTACTTCGACCATGTGAAGGCCAATGGCTACTTCGACGAGCGCCGCCGGCAGCAGGAGCAGTACTGGATGTATGAAACCATCGACGAGCAGCTCAAGGCCCGCTTCTACAGCGACCCCGAGGTGCAGCGCCTGCTCCGCATCAAGCAGGACATGGTGCTCAACAACCAGCAGTCGTCGTTTGTCGCTGCGGCCGATGTGCTGCGTCACTACTACGAAAACATGAACAAATAACAACCAATGAAGCGTTTTCTCAACATCCTGGCGCTGCTGGCCCTGCTCTTGGGCTTCGCGCAGTGCAACCCGCTCAAGAAGGTGGAGGCCCAGGCCTACCCCATCAGCTACACCGAGTTGATCAACTATTATCCGATGAACCCTGATGGCGACAAGAAGCAGCACAAGCTCAGCTTCGACAACGAGCAGGACTTCCGCCGCTACTTCGGCGAGGCTGCCGTGATGGGCACCAACGGCCAGCCCACCCCCGTGAACTTCAAGACGCAGTTTGTGCTGGCGGTGGTACTGCCCGACACCGACCGCGACACGCAGGTGATTCCCGCCGAAATCTCGCAGGTGGGCAGCACCATCGTGTTCAACTACCACATCAAGAAGGGCGACAAGCTGGGCTACCGAATCCGGCCCTATGCCGCTGTGGCCATCGACAAGCCCGACCGTGACACGCAATTTGAGATTTATTTCAAGGAATTATAGGCTAAGTGCCTAAGAGATAAGGTTATGCAAGAACAATTCACCTATAGTCATCCACACCCTGCGGTGACCACCGACTGCGTTGTGTTTGGATTCGACGGCGTGCGCCTGAACGTGCTGCTCGTCGAGCGTGGCAGAGAACCCTATAAAGGGCGCTGGGCTTTTCCCGGCGGCTTTCTGGAAATCGACGAGGACGCTCCCGACGGCGCCCGTCGCGAGCTGTTCGAGGAGACCGGCGTGCAAGTGACCAACATCGAGCAGCTGGGGGCCTTCACGCGTCCCGACCGCGACCCCCGCGAGCGCGTCATCTCGATTGCCTACTTCACGCTGATGCGCACCGCCGATGTGGCCGGTGCCGACGACGCCGCGCGTGCGCAGTGGTTCGCCATCGGGCGAATGCCGGAGCTCGCCTTCGACCACCAGCAGATTTTCGAGCAGGCCCTCGAGCGCATGTCGCACTTCCTCAAGCTCAAGACGGGCAACTTCATGAGCAGCGACTTCACCTACGAAGAGATCGACATGATCTACTACGCCACGCTGACGCACTGAAGGCTCCCGACGCTGGCGGCCCGCCGTGCCGCCGCATTCATTTTGTTTTAATCATCGTAACCAACCATATTGTCATGACCTTATTCAGCCTTCCCCGTATTGCCAAGCGCTTGTGTGCGCTTTTGGCCACCGTTGCCGCCGTGTGGGTCCCGCTGTGCGGTGCCCCTGTCGACGCCGCCCGTGCTCGTGCCATCGCTGCCAGCCGTCTGGGCGGTGCCGTTGAGCCATGCACCACGGTCGCCGTGGCGCAGCGCGCCCCAGGCGCGGCGATGCCCTACTATGTGTTCAACGCCGCCACAGGCCGTGGCTACGCCATTGTGGCCGGCGACGACCGCGCCCCGGCCGTGCTGGCCTACAGCCCTGGCGGCACCATCAACGCCGCCGATGTGCCGCCCGCCCTGCAGGAGCTGCTCGACGACTATGCCGAGCAGATGGCCGCCCTCGACGCCGGCGCGCGTCCGGCTCGCCTGCTCGCGCAGCCCGCCATCGCACCGATGGTGACCAGCCACTGGGGCCAAGGCTCGCCCTTCAACCACCTGCTGCCCTACTATCAGGGCAAGCGCTCGGTGACCGGCTGTGTGGCCACTGCGATGGCCCAGGTGATGTACTACCACCAGTGGCCCGCAAGGCCCACCCAGGCCATTCCGGCCTACACCTCCAACGGCACCGACATGCCCGAACTGGCGGTAAAGAACTTCAACTGGACCGCCATGACCGACGTGTACTACCAGGGCGACACCACCACCACGGCCGGAGCCGCCGTGGCCACGCTGATGCTCTATTGCGGGCAGGCCGTGGGCATGAGCTACAACTCGACGGCCTCGTCGGCTTCGACCAACAAGGTGCCCTACGCGCTGTCGACCTACTTTGGCTACAAGGCCAGCAGCCAGTATGTGCGTCGCGCCAACTACACCAACGAGGGCTGGGAGCAGCTGCTCCACAGCGAGCTGGCCGCCGGACGGCCGGTGGTGTATGCCGGCAACAAGAAGTCGGGCGGACACGCCTTTGTGTGCGACGGGTGCGACGGCGAGGGACGCTTCCACATCAACTGGGGCTGGAACAGCCAGAGCGACGGCTACTTCGTGCTCAGCGTGCTCAACCCAGGGGCCGAAGGCATAGGCAGCGCCAACGGCTCCTACGGCTACGTCTACCGCCAGGGCATGGCCATCGGCCTGGAGCCGGGCACCGAAGCCTCGACTCCGGTGATGACCTCGACCGACGTCAAGCTCAACACCACCAGCACCACCCTCACACGCTCCTACTCAACGAGCAAGTTCTACTTGAGCGTGTACACCGGCTGCTTCTACAACATGACCTCGCAGCCGGCCAGCTTCAGCTACGGGTGGGGATTCTACGACTCCAGCGGCAAGCTGCTCGACAAAATCTACACGCTCAACACCACCGACCTCAAGCCCAACTACTACGCGGGCAGCACCACCGCCACGCGCACGCTGTCGTTCGGCGCCAACAAGACCAGCGGCACCTACTACCTGAAGCCCATCTGCACCGTCTACCTGAAGGACAACTGGGTGCCCTGCCTGGGTGCCGACATGAACTATGTGAAGGTGGTCATCAACAGCGACACCAAGTGCACCATCACCGGCTACGGCACCATGGCCACGCCCGAGTATGCGGTCGACGACGTCGCCTTCCAAGGCACGCTGCGCGCCGGTAAGCCGGTCAACGTGGCGCTCACGCTCACCAACAATGGCAATTCGACCAACGACCTGGTGTATATGTATGTCGACGGCACGTTCATGGCCACGGCGCTCTCCACCCTCGGCATGGGCGAGACGGGCACGCTGCCCTACCGCTTCACCCCCACCGAGGCCGGCACCAAGACGCTCACCTTCTCGCTCAACAGCGACGGCTCGGCCCCCATCGCCACCCGCACGCTCGCCATCGCCGCCATGCCCGAGGCCTCGCTGACCGTGACGGCGCAGGTGCTCGATGTGATCGACCAGGAGAACCGCATCGTGGGCAGCGACCGCTTCAGCGTGCTGGCCACCATCGAGAACACCGGCACCACCGACTACGACGAGGACTTCTCGATGCGGCTCTACCGCGTGACCAACCAGGAGACCGTGACCGGCACGGTGGTGCGCACACAGACTGTGCCGCTGCAACTCGCCGCCGGAGCCACCACCACGCTGCGCTTCGACTTCGACGACCTGCTCGACGGCGTGAAGTACTTCGGCTGGCTCTACTACTACAGTGCCGGTGAACTCACCGCAGGCTGCGGCACCAAGGCCTACACCTTCAGCTGGCGCGAGCCGGCCGCGGGCTATAGGCCAGGCGACGTCAATGGCGACGGAACGGTGGATGTGGAGGACGTGAACTGCCTGATCAACATCATCGTGGCCGGCCACGACCCGGAGCAGTATGGCGGACGCGCCGAGGTCGACGGTGCGCCAGGCATCGATGTGGGCGACGTGAATGCGGCCATCAACCTCGTGGTGGCGCAATAGCCGGCTATTCGATTTATACAACCATATCATCACGACAAACTTATATGAACACCCTCTTGTGCTGGTTGCGCAACTTGATCATCTTTTTCTTCGTCAGCACGGTCACGGCAGTGCTGGTGTTCAAGTATGTGCCCGTCTATCTCACGCCGCTCATGCTCGTGCGCTGCTGCGAGCAGGTGGCCGACGGCGAGTGGCCCACGCTCAAGCACCGCTGGGTGGCGTTGGAGCAAATCAGCCACAACGCTCCCCAAGCTGTGATGGCGAGCGAGGACCAGCTCTTCTTGCAGCACGACGGATTCGACTTCAAGCAAATCCACCAGGCGCGCCTCGACGCCCTCAACGGCAAGCGCGAGCGTGGTGCGAGCACCATCAGCCAGCAGACGGCCAAGAATGTGTTCCTCTGGCAGGGACACAGCTGGCTGCGCAAGGGACTGGAGGCCTACTTCACCGTGCTCATCGAGAAAATCTGGGGCAAGGAGCGCATCATGGAGGTGTATCTCAACAGCGTGGAAATGGGAAAGGGCATCTACGGCGTGGAGGCCGTGGCACAGAACCATTTCGACACCAGTGCACAGGAGTTGACCAAGAAGCAAGCGGCGCTCATCGCCGCCTCGCTGCCCAACCCGCTCAAGCGCAACTCGGCCGAGCCCAGCGCCCACATGATGAAGCGCAGCCGGCAAATCATAAAGGACATGGCCATCATCGACCAGTTTCCACGGGTCGACGAGCCTGCAACTGAATAAGTATCTTTTACACCCTTTCAACACGATAGCGTTATGAACCGATTATCACTACCGGCGGCCATCGCCGCCATCGCACTGCTGCTGACAGCGTGCCACACCGATGGACAATCGTCGCAAACCACCACCTCGGTCGGCAGCACCGACACCGACACCGTGGCCCTCACCCGGCAAGAGATGGTCATGGAGGGCTTCGACGCCATCACACTCGCTGGCACAGCCAACGTGGTCTACGAGCATGGCAACGAGCACCGAGTGAGCATCGAAGCTCCGGCCAATGTGATGCCCTTCGTCAACGCATACGTCGAAGAGGAAGAACTCTTCATCGCCGACAAACCCAAAGCCGGCAGTGTGCAATTCAGCCATGTGACGGTCACCGTGACATCGCCCGCCGTGCGGTGCATCACGCTCAGCGGCGCGGGCAACATCATCGCTCCGAAGCCCTTCACCGCCGACCTGATCGACATCCGGCTCAGCGGAGCCGGCAATGTGAAAATCGCCGACTTGACCTGCCGCAAACTCACGCTGAGCCAAACGGGAGCCGGCAATATCGACTTCGACAACCTCACGACCGATTACCTCGACACCAAGCTCTATGGCGCGGGCAACGTGACGCTGTGCGGCAAGGCGAAGCATCACACCGAGCACGTGAACGGGCCAGGCAATCTCGACATCTCGCACTTGACCGACCATTGAGCATGGCGGCAAGTTCCGACATCCACCCCTTTGCGGCGGCCTTGCTGCGCTGGTATGGCGCGCATGGCCGCTCGCTGCCATGGCGCGGAAGCGGCGACCCCTATGCCATCTGGCTCAGCGAGGTGATTCTGCAGCAGACTCGCGTGGAGCAAGGCCGCCCCTACTGGGAGCGGTTCATGGCCCGCTATCCCACCGTCGAGGCACTGGCCGAGGCCAGCGAGGACGAGGTGCTGCGCCTGTGGCAGGGACTGGGTTACTACAGTCGGGGGCGCAACCTGCTGGTGGCGGCGCGCCAGGTGGTGGCGCGGGGCGGATTCCCCCACACCGCCGAAGGACTCAAGACGCTCAAGGGCGTGGGCGACTACACGGCGGCAGCCATCGCCAGCATGGCCTTTGGCGAGCCAGTGGCGGTGGTCGACGGCAATGTGTTTCGCGTGCTGGCACGCTGGCAGGGCATCCGCACGCCCATCAACACCACGGCCGGCAAGCGTGAGTTCACCCTCCTAGCCCAGACCCTGCTGCCGCATGGGCAGGCCGCGGCCTTCAACCAGGCGATGATGGACTTCGGCGCCACTTGGTGCACACCGCGCAGCCCGCAATGCGACGGCTGCTCGCTGGCCGACAGCTGCGTGGCCCGGCACGAAGGCACCGTGGAGCAGTTGCCCGTCAAGTTGAAGAAAACCAAAGTGCTGGCGCGCCATTTCCACTACTTGTATGTG
>CAMVDK010000110.1 GCA_947166165.1 uncultured Porphyromonadaceae bacterium | reverse complement strand
ACTCTTCGCGGGCAAACACAACCTGCCGCCCAATCACACGTTGGGGGAAAGGGGGGCAGTACGTCTTTGGGGGGAAATCCCGCACAGGCCGTTGCTTCCGCCCATGAGAGTTGGAACAAGTGCTCTAAAAAGCAAACATCGGAACCACCTTGCGGATTTTAGGTTAACCATAAAATAAAAACAATGAACAATCCAATTGAGAAGTATTGCGCATATTTCATCTCATGTTGGCAACAAAACGACAAACAAGGGATGGATGAGGCCGTGAATGGCGTTTACCGAGCCATAAACTCTGGACCGGAAATGATTTTGGATGCCTATCTCGAAGGCGTAACGCCGTTAGTGATGATGGCAACCGAATATAATCTTGAGGCTAATGCCGTTAAAATGGCATATTATGTAATTTCAAAACTATGGTTCAAAACGAGGGAGCAGAATGATCCTCAATTTTTTGAAACCGTTCTTGGAATGGGCATAGCGTTCATTTTAAAGAATTATGACGCTCTAAATCACATCTTAATTGCAATAGAGGCTCGCATACCTTTTTATCACCTGGATTGCCAACTGCAATCATTCTATTCAGCCTATTGTGAGAATCTTTCGTATTCAGAGAAGGAAAACCTTCGTCAGCAAATCCAAGAGTGTTGCCATTTCGGATGGCAAAACAAAGATACGGTTGACCATATTACGGCTATTTCTTTAGCAGAGTTCATAGAGTCTTATGAATCGCAATTAAAAGAAGGCGATGGCATTTGGAGCCTGTCTAAAAAATTGGGTATTGACCTTGATAACTTATGATTTGCCCAAATCTGAACAGTATGAGTTGAGATGTGAGTCGCTTTCTTTCTGCAAGGCTTGCAATTTTGCAGCTTGCACAGTATCGTGTAATTTTGTGCATTCAAATTAATAAACGGTTATGACTTTCAAAGAGCATGTAATATCGGTCTACAAGACCAACTTCGCCAATTTCAGCGGCCGTGCGTCGCTGTCGGAGTTTTGGTTCACCTATCTCTCGGCACCGCTGATAACGATAGTTGCCAGTCTGCCTGCGTTGCTGCTTGGTGCTGCTTTCGGGCAGGATGGCTATAATGTGGGGGTGGCAATCTACTGCATTGTGGGATTCGGTCTTTTGATACCCCTATTCGCGGTCATGGCTCGCCGGCTTCACGATGTAGGCAAGAGTGCATGGTGGCTGCTGCTTTTTTTTGTCCCTTTCGGCTTTATCGCTCTGCTGGTGTTCTGGCTACGCGAAAGTGATGGTGATAACCGCTGGGGGAAAATGCCCGGTAAAACCACACCAACACACTCCGCGAAATATCTCACAAAGGATCGACCCGTCCCAAAGGTTGCTAGCTCACATCATCCCAGTAGACCAATCGGAACGCAAAAAGATGTTAGTGCTGCGAATGCAGAACCTTCAAAATTATCGCAACTCCACGCTCAAACAGCCCCTCATTCACGCCCAATCCAAGAATCTACTCCATATGCGGAACATGATGCTTGCAGCAATCTCATTTTCTCTAACAAGCAATTGGCGGCAATCTACAAATTGGCTTTGGGACTCATCGGAGCATGCTCCACAGGATTGACCGAGAAGAAGTTCTTCATCTTGACATACGGTTTGAACCGTTTCAATGTGAGCACATCGGTTTTAGAGCGACTTGCCAAGGAGGGCAAAGACCATATCGAGGGCATCTTCGGACTTGACCACACCATGCAACCTAGAGAAATAACCGATGTCATCTCAAGAATCAGTTCTGACAAAAAGAGATATATTTCGGCCTATCTACAGCTTATCATTGCCGCAGATGGAAAACTTGAGGATAGCGCATTGCTCTTTTGGCAATTAAATGCCGCAATGTGCAATTTGCCAACTGTCAGTATCAAAGAAGCCACAACAATTATTGAGAGTTTATAAGCATGAAACATTTTTTCACTTCAATTGTTTTGCTGTTTACATCTCGGCTCATCTTATTTGCAGGAGCTGGGGCGGGCTATGAAATATCACATGAAGCCGCTGAAGAAACGAGTGGTTCTGGCATCTTTGGCACTCTTCTCATGTTTGGCTTCATTTGGTTAATAGGCACCATTTGGCAGAAACTTAGTAACCACGGAGATGAGGACAAAAAAGATGCCCATAAAACACACGCAACAAGTGATCACTGTCATTATCATGATTATGACGATGACCGATATATGATGGATGATCCATTTGAAGGCAGAATGAGCAATTATCTTGACGATGTAAACTTTTACGACACTCGCGATTACGATGGTTATTAGTCATCAAATACGAACGACTAATACGAGAGAACAGATGAATAACAGACGAACCAATCTAATTCTGAAAATTTTGGCAGTCGTGTTCGTGCCTGCAGATGATGCTATTAGCTATTATGAATTCAAGGAAATATTTGAATTATGATTCATAATATTATTGAATCTAATATTGCTCTTGCCATCAATAAACTAGGATATGATAGGTAAACATCGCGATATGGATAACGTCCCTGCAAGATATGATATGTTTTTGATATAAAAACTCATAAAACGATGAAACGTATAATATCCCTATTGCTTGCCGCCGTGCTCACGCTGAGCTTTGTTGCTGAGGCCCAGCGGTGTCAAGCCACCACGATGCGCGGCACGCAGTGCAAGCGTGAAGCGAAACACAATGGCTACTGTACACAGCACTGGAAGAGTGTCAACAAGTCGGACGAAT
Organism: uncultured Porphyromonadaceae bacterium; assembly: GCA_947166165.1. Lineage (GTDB taxonomy): Bacteria > Bacteroidota > Bacteroidia > Bacteroidales > Muribaculaceae > Sodaliphilus. The sequence goes on along the minus strand of CAMVDK010000110.1, from coordinate 7,212 downwards.
ACAAACGTAGAGCCAAAGAAAATTTCGACCGCAATGGCAAGCCCGCTAAGGCAACCTCTCCCGCCAACCGTTGCCATGCCAACACGAAGCAAGGCAATCGTTGTAAACTTAAAGTAATCAAGGGCACACGTTTTTGTCCTATACATAGTAACCTTTGAATGCCATGAAAGGTCCTCTGCTACTTGCCTTATTATTGTTGATGCTGGCGGCAAGCTGCGAGCGCTCTCCACAACAGTCGGAAGACAATTCTCAGTGCGACTCGGTGGTTGTTGAAACAGTCATCGACAGCACGGTCATCACTGAAGAGATGCCCGACACCACGTATTATCTTTCAGACAACAGGCAGACTGACACAAGCCATATCCCTCTGCGTAGATATGAAGAATTCATAGCGCACGAGCGGGAAGTGGCCCTGTTGCGACAACAGACGATTACTGCTGGATGGATGCTTCCCCGCCACATCGATGCCAAGACCCCCGAAGAAGCCTACGATGAGGGGTATGACGATGGCTATTTGCAAGGATTGGAGGATGGGCAAAACGGTGAGGAATCTGGCTGCAATTTTGATGACGGCTGCTATTACGATAATGAAGCGATGATTGAGGCCTATGCCGAAGGATATCAAGATGGTTATTATTATGGCTATGAAGAGGGACATGAGGATTATGAAAACGAACATTCTCCCTATTGAATGTGAATTCTCATGTTGCACCATCCAGGAAATTGTTATAATTTTGCACGATGACCGAGAAACAAACCATCACACTCACTTCACTGCCTTTTGAACCATCGAGCGATGAACTGATTTATATCGAGGGCCGCTACGATAAAGCCATCAACCGAGTACTCTCCCTACACTGGCGCGAGCTAAATGCTCAGTTCACAGCCGACTATGGGTTACAGTTTTGGTACTTGCCTCAGGCATTTCGTTGCATCAGCAATGCTCAACTACGCTGGCATGCACCCTCAATCAAGGCTCAGGAGGCTCGACAGGTGGTGCGGATTCCACTGCCATCGCTACTCGATTTTGAGGAAGGGACACATCACAAGTATTCCATGCCCCCGGCCATCGGTCGATTGAAAGAAACGGGATGGGGGGTTCTCGGTCGTCGCTACACGATGGAGTATGTGCCACTGAAGCGGGTGTCGGAGCGAAATTATATGGATGTTTTCGACCAAGCTGTCAGGCAGCTCACGCAGTGCGTAAAATTTAAAGAACCTGCTACGGAGGATCAAAATGACGAGGCAGACTACGATGATAGCGGGCCACAGGTCATGCTCTCGATATGGCGTGGCTACCTGCGTAAAAAAACCGCTTCGCCCGAATGCACTTACAATGCCGACTCCTGCTTCAATGAAGAAGTGCTGGAACTGTTGGCCGAGGCGCAGCAGCGCATCGACAAACTGCGCGTGATGGGTGTGAGTGAGATGGTGTTGAGCGCCTTGGTACGGAAAGAGCAAAAGGCGAGTCGAATGGTGATTACTCGAGATTATCGCATTTTACTACCTGACTATGGCGACATGGAGATTGAAATGCCCCCATTGGTCAAAGCCGTGTATTTTCTTTTTCTGCGACATCGTAACGGTTTTGCCTTCATCGAACTAGAACGTCACCGTCATGAGCTAGGTGAAATATACCGCATTCTACGAGGAGGCGTGCTCTCCGACAAGGCACGACGCAGCATCGATGCCGTGACCGACTGCCACAACAACTCCATTAACGAAAAGTGCGCTCGCATTCGCGAGGCTTTTCTGCTCAAGATGCGGCACGACCTCGCTTCCAAGTATTTCATTTACGGCGGCCGTAACTCACGGAAAAGTATTTCACTCAACCGCAAGAGTGTGATTTGGGAGACGGATATCAACAAGTATCTTCCCGAGATTATTTGTGACCCCGATGATTTTCACCAGTCATTTGTCGAGAGCGCACACATCAAGAAACCACTCAAGTTCAATCCTAATTGTAGCATAATATAACACCCATTATTACTCGCCTCCATGACCCGACGTCTGACCTTCGAAAACTTGCCGTTCCACCCACGCGCCGACGAAGCCATCTATTTCGAGAGCTACCCGCACATGGCGGTGAATGCCGCATTGCGACACCAGTGGCAGCATATCGACCAAGCGATGCGTGAAACCTGCGGCCTGCGGTTTCGCTACCTGCCCACGCTCCAGCTGGCGGCCACTCCCAACCAGCTGCAATGGCTCAAACCCGACATCAAGTCGCTGCCCGAACCGTTAACCACGGTTGAGTTAGCAGAACACCTCGCGCCCGACTCGCGACGCGCCGATTTGCCTCCGGGCGTGATGCTTTTCAGCGACAGCCCCTACGAAAATGTCAATGGCTTCTGGTATGCCCCATTGTCAGGCCCGCTCGCCGCCACTACGCTCTTGGGGCACGTGATCGACACCACCCTGCGTCTCCAGGAAACCATCAACCAAGCCCATCTTGAGGCCGATGACCGTGCAAAGCGTAAAGAAGCCGAACGCAAACGTAAGGAACGCGAACGCCGAGAAGCTGAATGGCACAAGGAGTACGACTCGTGGATTCCCCGTGTGGAACAACTCAAGGCGCAAAATCCAGCATTGGCCGAACTGTCCTTTGAGGAACTGGTAGACAGATGCCGCGAACAAGACATGCGTAAACAGGGCTACAGCGAAGAAGAAATCCAAGAAACGCTGTATCCCGAATACGAAATGCATTCATCGTTCATCAGGCCCATTAATCCGAACTATGTTCCTGACGATACGAGGGCTGATGCAACTTATGATGACGATGTGCGACAATTGCTGTATGAAGTCCAGGAAAAAATCGAACAGCTACGCTTGCACGGCGTGAGCGAAATGCTCCTGCATCAACTGGTGGAACCCGAAATAACGTTGAGCCGCATGCTAGTGACTAAAGATTTCCGCATTGTGCTGACTGACTACGACAATTTGGAGATTTCAATGACCCCGCTGGTCAAGGCCGTCTATTTCCTTTTTCTTCGTCACACCAGTGGAATCCGCTTTAAGCAACTGCCTGACTACCGCGATGAGTTGGCTGCGATTTACAAGCTCTTACGCGGTGGCGAACTATCCGATAAGGCACGCCGTAGTATTGATGACGTAACTGACCCCACCAACAACTCAATCAACGAGAAGTGCGCCCGCATTCGCGAGGCTTTCCTGTTGAAAATCAACGAGAACTATGCTACCTATTATATCATCACCGGGGAAAAGAACCAGCCCAAGCGCATCGACCTGTACCGTAATATGCTGAAGTGGGATGACCATAAAAGCATCACCAACATACCACTTACACAACCCGCCCCTTGCCAGATATCCTATATGCCACCAAGACCTTCGCCTATTAGGCTTGGCCCTGAATCGCCTCAACTCGATGATAAGCCCAAGGTGCGGCCCGCTGCTACATGGCCCGAAATAGGTGATGATGATGATTCGCTTTTCTGATTTGAGTCTTTGTGCTTGATGACAAAGCGGTCGTTATAGGCAGAATCAGAATGGGTAGCCGATGGCCAGGTGGAAGGCCAGGCCGTCTTTGAAGCGGGGGATGTTGTACCACCCGCTGCGGCTGGTTTCGTAGGGCAGGTGGAGGCCGATGCCCAGGTCGGCACGCACCACGAGCATGTCCATGTCGAAGCGGATGCCCAGCCCGGTGCCCACGGCCAGTTCCTTGAAGAAGTTTTTCATCTTGAATTTGCCGTCGGGGCGGAGCGCCTTGTCGTAGTCGTCGACCTTCAGCAGCCAGATGTTGCCGGCATCGACAAACACGGCTCCCTTGAAGTATCCCAGTATGGGGAATCGGTATTCCCAGTTGGTCTCGAACTTGAACGTGCCCGTCTGGTCGAAGTAGCTGTACGCGTCGCGGGTTTGGGGATGGAAACTACCGGGGCCGATGGTGCGCACGGTGAAGGCGCGCACCGAGTTGGCGCCGCCGATGTAGAACTGCTCGCGGTAGGGCACGCCGAGCGAGTCGCTGGTGCTGACGGCGGCTCCGACGAAGACGCGCCCCACGATTTTGTGCTCACCGAACAATCGCCGGGTCCATATCAATTGCGTCTCGGCCTTGACGAATTGCGAGAACGGCGTGCCCATCATCGTCTTGCGGTCGCCGCGTCCCACCATGTGCCACATCCCGGCGAACACGTGGCCGGCCTCGGACACGGTGCTGCGCCAGGTGATGTGGTTGGGGCCGAAATCGTTGTCGTAGGTGTAGGAGTATGCCATTTTTGGGATGAACACATCGTCGAAACTCAACAGCAGCACCGGGTTCATGACCAACGTGGTGGCAAAGGTGTCGGTGACGTTGAGCAGCTTGTTGTAGGTGAGTTCGAAAGGCGTGAATTCGTTGAGCGAGTGCTTGTTGGCGTGCCATTCCCAGGTCATGCCGCCACCCAGTTGCAGCATCTTGAAGAAGCGCGGGCGGTTCATCAGATTGGCTTTGAGGTTGAAGCGTGTCCAGTTCAGGAATCTCCGGCTCCGGTCGACGAATTTGGGTGCCAGCAGTCGTGGCACGGCGAGGGTGGCCTCGATGCCCACCTCGTAGGAGTTGAAGTCGGTGTTCTTGATGCTGCTGCCCTTGCCGGTCTGCCACTCGTAGGAGCCGTTCAGGTTGAGGTTGAGGCGCTCGCCGCCGCCGAAGAGGTTGTTGTGTCCCAGTCCGAGCTGGAGGGCGGGTCCGATGAAGGAGTTGCTCTTGCTGGTGCCCTGCACCTCGAGCTTCACCTCCCAGGGTTTGTCGACCACGGCGACCAGGTCGAGGTCGAGGATTCCGTCGCCATTGGGGAGCACGGTGTCGCGCGGGGTGGCCTTCATGTCGATGCTGCTGAAGATGCCCATTCGCGACAGGGCGAGCTGGGTGCGGTCGAGGCTGCTCACCCTGAAGGGGCGCCCCGTGCGTGCGAGCACGTTGGAGTTGATCACGCTGGAGCGCAGCCTCACGGGTTCGTGCCGGATGATGGTCATGCGGTCGGTGACCACGGTGTCGACATCGGCGGTGGGGCCGCCGCTGGGCAGCACGGTGGCGGTGATGGAGCCGGTCAGGTAGCGGTGCTCGGCCTGATTGGGCACATCGGGCGCCATGACGAGCCGCATGTCGATCACGCCGCGCTGCGCCACGCTGTCGGCCAGATACTGGATGTACTCGGGGCGAAAGTAGTAGTAGCCACGGTTGCGCAGGGTGTTGGTGATGTCGATGCGCACCTTGTTGAGCGAGTCGAGGCAGTAGCGGTTGCCGGTGCGCAGATAGGGATGGGCGCGGGCCAGCGAGTCGATGATGCGTCCTTGGGCGTCGGTGGCCTCGAGGTAACGGATGGAGCCGATGCGGTAGGGCTCGGCCACGTGCACATCGTAGGTGATGCTCGCCTTCTTGGGGCTCTTGCCCTGGTTGAGCGTGTAGCTGGCGCTAGAGGTGAAGTAGCCGTTGTTGCGCAGCAGGGTGTTGATCATGTCGACGCGCGTGGCGGGCTTGACGCGCTGTATGGTGACCGGACGTGCCGAAAAGTGCTTGTAGAGCCAGCCTTTGAAGCCTTTGGCGTTGGGGTCGATGCTGTTGTAAATCCACAACCCGATGGGGAAGGGCGTTCGATAGTAGGGTGAGTAGAGCGGGTTGTTGGGTTTGACGTTGATGGCCTCGAATATCTGGTCCTTGACGGCGGGGTCGATTTTCACGCTGTCCTGGTGATAGCGCAGGGCCTTGACGCCGGTGTAGAGCTGCTCGTTCTCACCGAGCCTCGCCGTAGTGGAGCACCCCGTGGCCAGGCACAAGGCAACAATCGCCATGCACATCGCCGCCATGCACCAGGTGTGTGATTGTTTGTCGTTATTAACCATATAATGAGCGGATTATGGCATCGCGATAAATGTTTCCCTCTGGAAGGCTTACCGAAGAAAAGGCTTCTTGTATCTTATAAACTGTTGTGTTGTGCTGATCCACCATTCCAATCGGAGCAATTTTTCCATCGGTTTGCTCGAAATCGGCAATCAAGTCGTAGGACACAAAGTGGACCGAGGCTGGTTGGGCGGGAAACTCAGGCAGTTTCTCTCTTCCTCCCAATCGCTCAATCACTCGTTCGAACACGGGTCTTGGAGCTACAAAAAACAACCCACTCTTACACAAGTCCTCGCGTTGAAGCACTTGGCCTTTATAGATAATTTGCGGAATGATGCGTTTTGACACATTCTCCCAATTCAGACCAACAGTGTCTGCTACCAGTTTACGCCCGTTTAAAAGTGCGATTCGGGCATTTTGATAGTTGCCTGTCGCGTCGATGGTTTGGACTTCTATGGCCGTAATTTCGGCCAACTCACCGCGACCATCTAATCGGGCCAGCACCCAATCTACAAAATATGAGCCGGTGCCTTTTCGTTTTGGCAACCTCAGCTCGCCTCCCCAACCTTTGCCAAAAACCGCAACAGCCCCTTTCTCACATTTTGCTTTTTCAACCGCCAACCGACCGGCATAAAGATTCAGTTTTCTGCCAAATGCCATATTGGAAATGTCGTATAGCAGTTTGTGGTTTTCTGCATACAATCTGATAGGACAGCAAATTACAGTTGGGGAGCCTTCAGTTTTTTGTCTAATGGCGCAAACACCCGAATACTCCTTTGTCCTTGATAATAATTTTGTACAGTATGAGCCTAAGAAAGGACAGCGGTTACTGGCAGCGGCTTTTATTGATGTCAAAGTTGCATCGGTTGCTGCATACCCGAAAAACTCTGAGATATATCCAGCCATTATTCTAATATTTTTTTGATTGACAATCCTATGGCTTTAGCCAATAGAGGAGGAACGGCGTTGCCCACTTGAGCGAACTGCTCTGCCAGATTCCCACTGAAGATAAAGGAATCAGGGAAAGACTGTATTCGAGCCGCTTCGCGAACGGTGAATGACCTGTCTTGCTCATAATGGAAATATGCACCCCAATGGGGGTCGCATTTGGTAAGAATTGTTGATGAAAGGCCATCGGGAGCAACTCGTCCATATCGCTTAGTGTGATCGCCTCGATTGGCAGCTTTCATTCCTTTGGGTAAAAGATTGAATGGAATGTCGGTCCAATTGCCTCCAGGTTTTATATGTTTCATCCGTTCTATATTGATTGGCGACAGTTTCGGGGCTTCGTGGTTATACACACCTCCTGACCCTATTCGAGCTCTTATTTGGTAGTCGCTAAATGGCTCACAGCGGTATTTTTTCACTCGTTCTCC
>CAMVDK010000109.1 GCA_947166165.1 uncultured Porphyromonadaceae bacterium | reverse complement strand
AAGTTACGCCAATCCGAGCAAAAAACAAAAAAATGAGGCACGAAACTATAAAAACCATTAAAGACGGCAGCCGTCGGGCGGCCGTTGTTGCCGGTGCCTAAAAAATACGCCTCAGGTTTTGGCGAAGCCAGCTTTCTTTACTAATTTTGCAATTCCTAATCACACAACACATCCCGATGCAATGAAAGCAAGACACCTGTTGGCTCCCATCATCGCCCTGGCCGCGCTGGCCGCCACCGCGCAGACCGACGTGCAGTGGCACGCTGCGGCCACCCTCAACACTGGCAACAGTGCGCTGGCCCCCTACTACATCGCCTCGATGCGCGGCGGCACCGTCACGCAGCAGCACTCCACGCTGCTCCACGCCGGCCTGTCACACGCCACCGACACCACTCGCCGGCTCAGCTGGGGCGCCGGCGTGGAGCTGTGGGGCGGATGGGCAAGCAGCGCCACCTACGCGCGCTTCGCCCCCGGCACCCCCGACGTGCTCGCCCCGGCTGGCGGGCAGCACCCCGCCCGCGCCTGGGTGCAGCAGGCCTGGGTGGAGGGCAAGCACCGCGGCGTGCGCCTCACGCTCGGCGCCAAGCACGCCGGCTCGCCGCTGCTCAGCGACGACCTCACCAGCGGCGACCTCACCCGAAGCGGCAACTCGCGCCCCATGATGGGCGCCAGCGCCGGATTCGTCAACTTCCAGAATGTGCCCTTCACCAAAGGCTGGCTCCAGGTGAACGGCGAGGTGGGATACTTCAAGCCCGCCGACAACAGCTGGCTCGAGAACCACTACAACTACTACAACCACTTCATCACCACCGGCTGGTGGATGAACTACAAGAACTTCTACCTCCGCTCGCACCCCGGCAAGCGGCTGGTGGCCACCATCGGCATGCAGGCTGCCTGCCAGTTCGGCGGCAAGCGCACCATCTACGTGGGCGGGGCTGCCACCGAGACCATCGAGCAGAAGGCCGACGCCGAGGCCATCTTCAAGGCGCTCATCCCGGGCAGCGGTGGCAGCAACAAGGGCGACGCGGCCTACTACGAGGGCAACCACCTCGGCTCGTGGGACGTGATGCTCGACTACCGGCTCGGCGGCGGATCGCACCTGCGGGCCTACTACCAGAGTCCCTGGGAAGATGGCTCGGGCATCGGCAAGCGGAACGGCTTCGACGGACTCTGGGGCGTGGAGTGGCGCGCCCAGCAGCCGCAGGCGCTCGAAGCGGCACTCGTCGAGTACTTCGACTTCACCAACCAGAGCGGCCCCATCCACTGGGCGCCTGCCGACCATCCCGGCACCACCGTCGGCACCGAAAGCACCGGCATGGACAACTACTACAACAATTACGCCTTCAACGGCTACCACAATCGCGGCATGAGCATCGGCTCGCCCATGCTGCGCAGCCCCCTGTACAACCGCGACGGGCACCTGCGCTTCGACCACAACGTGGTGCGCGGCGTGCACGCAGCCGTCAAGGGCCACATCACACCCAGGCTCGCCTACCGGGCCATGGGCAGTTGGAGGCGCTCGTGGGGCTCGCTCGAGCAACCCCTGCCGCACGTCGATTGCACTTCGCTCATGGTCGAAGCCACCTACTCCCCCTTGCGCCTGCCGGCGCTGGAATGCACCGCGCAACTGGCCGTCGATCGCGGCAAACTCTACGGCAACAATGTGGGCGCATTGGTCTCGGTAACTTATCACGGCAACTTCACACTTGGGAAAAAATGAAACATCACATCACATCACTCTTCGTCGTGCTGGCACTGCTCATGGCCGGCAACGGCTGCACACCGGGTAGCGACATCGGCGAGTGGTTCGGCACATGGACCGTGGACAGTTACACCGTCGACGGAGCGGCGCAAGACCTCGACCCACAAGGCCGCCAGACCACCTACTACCTCCAGTTCCAGCACTCGGTGGTCTGCCTGCGCCACACCGACGCGCTCCACGACCAGGGCGAGAGTTACGGCAACTGGAACGAGAACCACGATGCCGGCGCCGTCACCATCAAGTTCGACCCGCTCAACTACGACGTGCGCATCATGCCCCTCGAGGCCGACTACACCATCGCCCGCAGCGACAACCGGCACATCACCCTGAGCACCACCGACTCCGATGGCCGTCAGCTCCGCTACGAGCTGAGCAAACTGTAGACGGCAGGTGAGTCGTGAATCTTGATGAAGTAGAACCAGGCCGAAAGCTATGTCACCCCTCCAGCAGCAAGGCCTCGACGACACGCTCGCCTACGTCGAGACCCTCCAACGCGAGCACCCGTTGCAGCAACTCTTTTGGGAATGCACCCTGCGCTGCAACATGGCCTGCCGGCACTGCGGCAGCGACTGCCTCAAGCAGGCTGCCGTGCCCGACATGCCCCTCGACCACTTCCTGGCCGTGCTCGACGAAGTGGCCGAGCACTGCCCGCCCCACGAGGTGCTGGTCAACACCATTGGCGGCGAGCCGCTCGTCAGGCCCGACATCGTGGAGTGTGGGCGCGCCATCAGCGAGCGAGGCTTCATGTGGGGGATGGTCACCAACGGCCTCACGCTCGACCTCGACATGGCGCGCCGGCTCGAGCAGGCCGGCATCCGCGCCCTCTCGATCGACCTCGACGGCATGGCCGACGACCACAACTGGCTCCGCAACTCACCCGAAGCCTTCGACCGCGCCATGCAGGCCATCCAAGCCGCGCTCACCATTCCCGACCTTGCCTTCGACGTGATCACCTGCGTCAATCCGCGCAATCTTCCGCACCTCGACCAGCTCCGCCAGCTGCTCGTCGATGCCGGCGTGCGCCATTGGCGCTGCTTCACCATCTTCCCCGCCGGGCGCGCCGCGCGGCAGAGCCAGTTGCTGCTCAACCCCGAGCAACTGCGCGACCTGCTCAACTTCATCGTCAGCACCCGTGGCGAAGGCAACATCGACCTCAGTTATTCGTGCGAGGGCTTCCTCGGTGCCTACGAGGGACTCGTGCGCCCTTACTACTACAACTGCCAGGCGGGGCTTACCGTGGCCAGTGTGAGGGCCGACGGAGCCATAGCCGGCTGCCTGAGCATACGCAGCGACTACAACCAGGGCAACATCTACCGCGACAGTTTCTGGGACGTGTGGCAAAACCGATTCCAGCCCTACCGCAACCGCGAGTGGGCCACCCGGCGCGGCCCTTGCGACCAGTGCACGGCGGCCGCATACTGCCAAGGCGGACCCATGCACCTGCGCGACCAAGACGGCAACCTGACCATGTGCCACTACCAGCAACTCAAGCAACTCGCCATTTAGGCGTTGCCCAGCGTTATCACCCATCAATCGCCAACTCAAAGCCTCTATCCCTATGAACAAAAAACGCAAAACCACGCTCACCGCCGTGGGAGCCGCGATGGCCGCCAGCCTCGGCCTCGCCGCCAGCACCCCGGTGCACGACGCGCCACTCACCGCTGCCGACGTCGTTGTCATCGACGGGCAAGCTGTCGATGCCGACACCATCATCGCCAAGCAGCAGTCCACCGGCTTCAACCAAGAGAGCGACTCCCTACGCCCCTCAAGGCAACGGTCGCAAGAGCACATGGTGGTCTATGGGCCGCGCCGGCCGCAACCCGTGGTCTACGGGCCGCGACAGCCGCAACCCAAAGTCTACGGACCGCCCGCGCCACGAAACGGCAAGGGCCGCAATGCCAAGGCCACTGCCCAGCAAACCGAGTTGATACAGCGGCAACTCATCGAGTTGTGCGCCACGCTCGTCGATGCCGACAACAAGGGCATTATCGTCGGTGCCGGCAGCCGGCTGACGCGCGACTTGGGCATGGACCCCAACCAGATGAAGCAACTCTCCCTCGAGATCCAGCACCGCTACGCCGTCATCATCGACGTCGACCAACTCGAGCAGTTCTCCACCATCGCCCGCATCGCCCGCAACATAGCCATCAGCAAGCCATAACCCGACAGGACATGACAAACCGAATCATAGCATTGCCACTGCTTGCCTGGCTGCTCGCCCTGAGCCTTGTGGCCCAAGCGCAAGACGACAATGGCGTGCATCAGCAGAGCGATGCCGACGCCTACCAGTGGCCCACCGACGCTCTTGTGCTCGACAAGCTGCAGCACTGGCAAGACCTCAAGTTCGGCGTGCTGCTGCACTGGGGCATCTACTCGGTGCCCGGCATCGTGGAGTCGTGGTCGATATGCAACGAGGACTGGATCAAGCGCGACACCACACGCACCTTCGAGCAGTACAAGCAGTGGTACTTTGGCCTGGCCGACGAGTTCAACCCCACGCGCTTCGACCCGGGGCAATGGGCCGAAGCCATGCAGCAGGCCGGCATGAAATACATGATTTTCACCACCAAGCACCACGATGGGTTCTGCATGTGGGACACGCGCCAAACCGACTACAGCGTCGCCCGCCACGCTTTTGCCGGCGATCAGCGCCGCGACGTGCTGCGCCATGTGCTCGACGCCTTCCGCAGCCGGCAGTTCATGATCGGCACCTACTTCTCGAAACCCGACTGGCACAGCCAGTTTTACTGGTGGGACGTCTACCCCAACCGGGGGCGCAACACCACCTATCCCATATCCAAGCACCCCTGGCGGTGGGAGCGGTTCTGTCAGTTCACCCACCGGCAGGTGGAGGAAATCATGTCGGGCTACGGCACGGTCGACATCCTCTGGCTCGACGGTGGCTGGGTGTGCACCGAGAACGGCCAGGACATCCACATGGACCGCCTGGTGGCCATGGCCCGCAGCCATCAGCCGGGACTCATCGTGGTGGACCGCACCATTCGAGGCTCCTATGAGAACTATCAGACCCCCGAACGCACCATCCCCGAGGCGCAGCTGGCCTATCCCTGGGAGAGTTGCATCCCGCTGAGCGACGACTGGGGGTGGGTGCCGCGACCGCGGTGGAAGTCGCCGCGGCAGGTGGTGAACACACTGGTGGAAGTGGTGGCCAAAGGCGGCAACCTGGTGCTCGGCGTGGGGCCCACCCCCGAGGGACTCATCCAGCCCGAGGCCGTGGAGCGCCTGCGCGCCATCGGACAGTGGCTGCGGGTCAACGGCGAGGCCATCTACGGCACCACCATCACACCGCACTATCACGAGGGCAACCTCTGGTTCACCGCTTCGAAAGACGGTCGCCGGCTCTACGCCATCCTGGCCCTGCCCGACGGCGAACCGCTGCCGGCGAGTGTGCAGTGGACCGAGAGCCGCCCCGTGCGCCGCGTGCGCCTGCTCGCCACCGGACAGAAGCTGCGCCACACCATCGACGGCGGACGCATCACCGTCAGCCTGCCCCACGGCCTCCAGCCCGGCTCCTATGCCCTGGTCATCGAATAGGGCCGTGCACGCCGCCGCTGTTTGCCAGGCGTGATGAGGGGCGGAGCCGCGCCAAATGGAAGGGAATTATCGGCAAGATGCCACCGAAAGGCAGCCTTTTGCCGCTTTTATTGTGGCCGTTAACATTTATTACAACCAAAAATTTGCGTATTTCAAACATTTGCCATACCTTTGCGAAAAATTTAAGATATGGAGCAAAGTTGACCCATTAAATCAAGCATTCCGAGACGGCTTCAGTGCCGCTCCAACCAGCAGTTTCCCTCACATAGACTGCAACGGTGGGAAATATAATGTGAGTTAATCGATAATTAACTAAACAATCAAAACTATGTGCAAGCCTTCAAAAACACTTAATCTCCTGACAACCAATCGACACCGATGCCGACTCACAGCCCCGTGCGACATGGGCGCTGCACGGCGGTAAGGCGTTGATGGGTTGGTGCCGCATGCCCTGCGGCCACTCCCAGCCCCCCTTCTTGCTTGGTCCCTCAAGCCGGTAGGCCACTCTTGGCCTCTACCACCACGCGAGGGATTCACTCGACGAACGATTCGCCGAGAATGGTAGAGTTACACATTTTACGGATTGATTAACCAAATTATTCAACAATGAGAAACAAGAGCACCAAGGAGATTGTTAACAAGAAGTTTTATGGACGTGCATGGCTCAGCTGCAGCGTGCAAGGTGTGCGCGGTGGCGAGGCCAAGTGCAAGTACAACGTCTCGCAAGTTGTCATCGAGGCCGATGGCAAGTACCAACTGCAAGCCGAGGCGCTGCGCCACGACGACGACGGACACACTCGCCTGAGCGAAACCGTCATTACGCTGTTTTCGCACGGGCACATCGTGTTCCAAGGCACCCCCGCGGAACTTGCCATCCGCATCCGCACCGCCTGACGCCCTTCACAAACCTTGCAAATCGCTACAAACCGTCGAATACACCTATTTCCATGAATACCACACACAATCCTGCCGCCTAGGCCTGGCGGCTTCTTGAACCGATGGATGGCTCACGTCTGGGTTGCTCCGGCAAAACGGCACGCCGTTTGTCGGGCAGCCTGGCACATCCAGCCAACCCTGTCCAGCAGAATCATGATTTTCCCGCCGTTAGGCGGCCAAATATCCGACACACTTTTGCCACTTCTTGACGCAGTCATCTGGCCACGCTTGGCCCTACCGTCGCGGCCACCGAGCCGTCGACGGCTCTACATTTCGCTTGGTGTGTGCGAATGTAGGGGCATCACCTGTCGCGCCCGTTGGCCGAGTCACCTATATCGCATTGGTTCCCAGTGTATTCGGTCATCTGGCCATGACTGGTCATGGCTCTACCGTCGCACGTTTTGATTTGGCAGTCCACCGTTTTGTCGCGGCCATCCGGCCACGCCAAGGCGCTGACCCACTTGACCGCTTTTCAGTTGTCGCTGTCGGGGTTTGGTGTGGGATTGGGGCCGGGCTGGGGGTCATCGAGGTCGCGGCGCTTCCAACTCTTGCGGCGGCCGTGGATGATGGGCACTTCTTTATCGGCACCGAGGCGCGGACCGCCCTCGTAGCGCGGGCGACGTGGCGGACGGGGTTCGTCGCCGCCGCCGTCACGGTCGTCGCGGGGGCGCAGGGGGCGGCGGTCATAGTCGCGTCGCTCGCCGCCGTCGCGGTCGTCGCGGGGGCGCGGGGGTCGGCGTTCGAAGTCTCGACGCTCACCGTCGTGGGCGGGGCGGCCGTCGGACCGCATCTCGCGGAACTCGTGGCCGCGCTCTCGCCGGCTGGCTCGGAAGTCGTCGTTCTTCACGTCTTCGCCTCGCGAGCGCATATCGTTGTAGGTGCCGTCGAAAATCACGTATTGGCGCAGTTCGCACTCCAGACCCGCGTTGAGCAGGGGGTAGCGCACCGAGGCCTTGAGCCCGATCCAGTCGAAGTGCTCGCGCTGGTAGCCAATCACCCACACGTTGTAGCCTTTGAACACGTTCTTGAACTTTGCGCCCAGGGTGGTGTAGAGCCGCTCCATGTCGTTCACGCGCAGGCGCTCGCCGTAGGGCGGGTTGGTGATGATGGTTCCTCCGGGAGTGGCTTCGGTCCAGTCGTCGATGTCGCGCTGCTGCAGTTCCACCATCTTGCCCACGCCGGCACTCTTGACGTTGGCCTGCGCGATGGCGATGGCCTGGTGGGCGATGTCGTAGCCGTGAATCTTGTGTTCGAACTCCCGCTCCTGGCTGTCGTCGTTGTAGATTTCGGAGAAGAGATCGGCGTCGTAGTCGTTCCAGTGCTGGAAGGCATATTCCTTGCGAAACACGCCGGGGTTGATGTTGGCGGCAATGAGGGCGGCCTCGACCAGGAATGTGCCCGAGCCGCACATGGGGTCGATCAGGTCGGTGGTGCCGTTCCACTTGCTGAGCAGGATGATGCCGGCGGCGAGCACCTCGTTGATGGGTGCGTCGGTCTGCGCCACGCGCCATCCGCGCTTGTAGAGCGGCTCACCGCTGGAGTCGAGCGAGAGGGTGACCTGGTCGCCGTTGATGTGCACGTCGAGCAGGATGTCGGGGTTGGTGATGCGTATGCTGGGGCGATGGCCCTCTTTTTCCATGAAGTGGTCGGCAATGGCGTCTTTGACGCGGTAGGTGACGAACCGCGAGTGGCTGAACTCGTCGCCAAAGGTCGTGGCGTCGATGGCGAAGGTGGTGCGCACGTCCATGATGGTACTCCAGTCGTAGCCTTTCACCTGCTCGTAGAGGTCGTCGGCATTGGTGGATCGGAACTTGAAGAAGGGCTTGAGGATGCGCAGAGCGGTCCGGCAGCAGAAGTTGGCCCGGTAGAGCGTGGCTTTGTCGCCGGCGAAGGCCACCATGCGTGTGCCCTCGGTCACGTTTTCGGCCCCCAGGGCACGCAGTTCGTCGGCAAGCACGCCTTCCAGACCCTGGAACGTCTTGGCCACCATGTCGAATTTCTCGGTCATTGTCGTCAGTGTTTTTTAGTGATTCGGGATGCTGGTTCCGGGCCTCAAGCGCCCGGGCGCGGCCGTCGTGGCACGCGATGGCGGCCTCGAGGGTTGCATCTTTTTTCGTTTTACCGCTGCAAAGGTACGAATAAATTTACTAACTTTGCCGATTGAAACCCAAAATAAATTCATTCGAGATATGTTCAGCAAAGAGACTTACATCAATCGCCGGGCCCGGCTCAAAGAACTTGTGGGCGATGGCGTGATTATTCTGTTCGGCAACAACGAGTCGCCGTGCAACTATCCTGGCAATGCCTACTACCCCTTCCGTCAGGACTCCACGTTTCTCTACTACTTTGGCCAGCAGCGTGATGGCCTGGTGGGTGTGATTGACATCGACAACAACCGCGAGACGCTCATCGGCGACGACATCGACATCGAGGACATCGTGTGGTTTGGCTCGGTCGATGCTGTGGCCCACCTGGCCGCGCAGGTGGGTGTGGCCCACAGTGCCCCGATGGCGCAACTGCAGGTCATCTGCGACGAAGCCCGCCGCCAGGGCCGCACCATCCACTACCTGCCGCCCTACCGCCACGACACCATGATCCAGCTCATGGACCTGCTGGGCATCCATCCGCGCGACCAGCGTGCCGCCGTGAGCCACCGCCTGCGCATGGCCGTGATAGAGATGCGCAGCGTCAAGGAGCCGCAGGAAATCGAGGAGCTGGAGCGCGCCGCCCACATCGGCTACATGATGCACACCACCGCCATGCGCCTGGTGAAGCCGGGTGTGACCGAGAAGTATATCGGCGGCCAGGTGGACGGCATCGCCCACAGCCTGGGCGCCCACGAGAGCTTCGCCACCATCTTCTCGCAGCACGGCGAAATCATGCACGGCAATCCGTCGATGGCTGTGCTCGAGGCCGGACGGCTGGCGCTGTGCGACGCCGGAGCCGAGACCGTGAACAACTACTGCAGCGACCACACGCGCACCATGCCCGTGAGCGGCCGCTACTCGCAGCGCCAGCGCGACATCTACGACATCGTGGTTGAATGCCACGACCACGCCCTGGCCGTGGCCAAGCCCGGTGTGAAATACATGGACGTGCACCTGAGCGTGTGCCGGCTGATGACCGAGCGCCTCAAAGAACTGGGACTGATGCGCGGCGACGTCGACGAGGCCGTGGCCGCCGGCGCACACGCCATGTTCCTGCCCCACGGACTGGGACACATGATGGGCATGGACGTGCACGACATGGAAGGCCTGGAGCAAATCTACGTGGGCTTCGACGACGAGACGCGGCCCAATTTGGAGCAGTTCGGCACCAACTGTCTGCGCATGGGACGGCGCCTGCAAGAGGGATTCGTGGTGACCGACGAGCCGGGCATCTACTTCATCCCCGCACTCATCGACGACTGGCGCGCCAGCGGCCACTGCGCCGAATGGCTCAACTTCGACCTGCTGGAGACCTACAAGGACTTTGGCGGCATCCGCATCGAGGACGATATCCTCATCACCGCCGACGGCTGCCGGTTCTTGGGTGAGGAGCGCATCCCCTACCACGCCGCCGACGTCGAGGCTTTCATGGCCCAGTGACAGACGTAATGCGAGGTGCGGGATGCCGCAGCACGCCGTTTGGCGGCTGGCATCCCGCACCTCGTATTTTATAACTCCGTCGTCGCTCAGCCGAACTGGTTCTCGACGATGTCGGC
>CAMVDK010000108.1 GCA_947166165.1 uncultured Porphyromonadaceae bacterium | reverse complement strand
GCCGCCATCGTGCCACGCACGCTGGCCTGCGTGGCCGCGCAGACCCACCGCCCGCTGCAGGTGGTGCTCGTCGACAACATGAGCACCGACGGCTCGTTCAGCGTGCTGCGCCAGTTCCAGGCCGAGCACCAGGCCGACGGCTTCGACGTGGTGGTGACCCAGGAAGCCCGCCACACCGCAGCAGCAGCGCGCCAGTGCGGATTCGAAGTCGCCACAGGCGAGTATGTGATGTTTTTCGACAGCGACGACCTCATGACGCCCGACCTGGCCGAGGCCTATGCCCAAGTCATCGGGCAGCATCCCGATGCCGACATCGTGCTGGCCCGCAGCGCATTGCGGCACACCGACGGCTCGCAACAGTCGCTGCCCTTTGCCACCAGCGACTTCACCGCCAACCAAATCCTGCACTCGCTCATGTCGTCGCAGCGCTACATTGTGCGCCGCAGCTTTTTCGCCGCCAGCCAGGGCTGGAACGTAGACGTGCGGCAATGGGACGACTGGGAACTCGGCCTTCGGCTGCTGCTGGCCGGCCCGGTGGTGACCACGCTGCCCGGCCCCTCGCGCGTCACCCTGGTGGCCAGCGGCGAGGAGTCGATCACTGGCACCGACTTCGCCTCGCGCGCCGGCCGATGGGAGCAGGCCATCGACCTCAACCTTGCTAACGTGAGCCAGGCACAGCTGCCCCACGCCGCCGCACAGCGCTACACCCGCCTGCTCCTCTACGTGCGCCTGGTGGTGGCCGCCCACTATCAGCACGAGGGCCGCCCCGAGCTTTCTGCCCCCCTGCGCCGGCAGGCCATGCAAGCCCTCGCCGCCACCTATGCCACCGCCAGTGGCCGCCCGTCGTGGCACTACCGCCTGCTGGTGAAGCCCATGCTCCAAGCGCTCTTCGCCCACATCGCCGCCGGCCGCCGTGGCGCCGCCCACATCGCCAAGCGGCTGCTCTAGCACCAGCATCCGCCCCACGCCTTCGGCCAGCATCGCCACGCCCGCCTTGATGGATGATGCAGCGACAAAATCAAAAAAAACGCATCAGGCTTTGCATATTTTGCACATTATTACTATCTTTGCCAAATAATTCCTAACCCTCACCGAATCATGAAGAAATTAGCCTTTGCCGCGCTAGCCGCCTTGCTGTTGCTGCCCATGGTGGCCCAAGACCGCCGCTACAACATGTATGGCGTGATGTTCTACAACCTGGAGAACCTGTTCGACACCATCAACGCCAACGGCAACTACGACCTGGAATTCTCGCCCCAGGGCGCACGACAGTGGAACCACGAGAAATACTGGCAGAAACAGCACAACATGGCCTACGCCATCAGCCAGATTGTCACGCAGGGCACGCCCGACGGGCCGGCGCTCATCGGCGTGAGCGAGATTGAGAACATCACCGTGCTTCAGGACCTCGTGCGCCAGCCCGAGCTCAAGAGCCGCCACTACCAGATTGTGCACCACGACGGCCCCGACCGCCGCGGCGTGGACGTGGGGCTACTCTACAACCCCCGCGTGTTCAAAGTGCTCAATGTCACCAACCAGCGGCTGGACGGACGCTACTTCAGCGCCATAGGCTACGGCGACCAGTACAACCCCGATTTCCGCACCCGCGACCAGCTGTGCGTCACCGGCATGCTGGCCGGCGAGAAGGTGAGCGTGCTCGTCAACCACTGGCCCTCGCGCCTCGGCGGACAAGAGCAGTCGAGCTACCTGCGCGAGGCAGCCGCCGAGATGGCACGGCAGACCATCGACTCGCTCCTGCGCGACGACCCCAACCAGGGCATCTTCTTCATGGGCGACCTCAACGACGACCCGCACGACCGCTCGTGCGCCAAGTATCTCTGCGCCAAACGCGACATGAAGGATGTGGCCTCAACCAGCGACCTGTTCAACCCCTGGTGGAAAATCCTCGACAAGGGCATCGGCACGCTAGCCTACAAAGGGCAGTGGAACCTGTTCGACCAAATCATCTGCAACGGCTACTTCCTGCGCCACTACGAAGGCAAGGACAAGCCACAACTCACCTTCCTGCGCGCCGACGTGCTCAACCGCGACTTCCTCAAGACCAACGAGGGCGACCGGCAGGGATACCCGCTGCGCACCTACAGCGGCGGCGTGTTCCTGAACGGCTACAGCGACCACTTCCCCACCATCATCTACCTGGTCAAAGAAGTGAAGTGACCCCATAAGGCCCAGCCCGCAAGTCCTTGTCTGCAGCCAGGTGGATGCGGCGCACCTCGTTCGGCTTGTCGCCTCTGGCCCACCGGCCTGCACCTTGCCCATCCATTGTTGATGGAATCAGGCGGCCGATGAAGCGTTACGGCAAAAAACAAGCATCACCAGTTTCAGCATTTGCAGCCCGTCACAACCGATTGAGCGTCATGTTGAGGCGGCACACATTATGCGCAACCTGAAAATTGCTTATGACACGGAAATTCATCTACATAGCATTGCTGATCACCGCCATTGCCGGAGCCATGACGGTGGACACCGCCCGCCCTTCCACCCCATTGCAGCAGTCAGCACCTTCCAGCAGGCCAACCACCGGCACGCTGCGGCCCATCGCACCGCCGACGGCCTACGCACGGCAGGGCCAGAAATTGTTGCCAGGCGATGTGAACGATGATGGTGTGCTTGATATCATGGACATCAACATGATTTGCAACATTGTGCTCCAGCGCGATGTGCCAATCGATTCAGCGCATTTGGCCTGCGCCGACTTGGTTGCCGACGGTGTGCTTGATGTTGCCGATGTCAACGCGCTCATCATGCGTGTGCTCCGCGGCGAGGGTCTGCCACCTGCCGACACCACCGTCGCTCCCGTCGACACCATTCCACCCGAGGACTGGATGACGGTGCCACCGGCGCGCGTCATCGAGCATATGATTGTCAACAACGCCCGCAGCCGCGTTGATTTTCCCAACGGCCGCATGCTGGTGTGGGATGTGACTCCCGGCGACAGCCTGCGGCTGACCGTGGACCACGACAACAGCATCAGCGTATGGATGCGTTCCTACGTCTTCTACCCCTCGACCGACTCAACGACTTGGACACAGGCCAACGCCCTGGCCTATGGCGACGGCATCAAGGACATCGCCGGACGCAAGTCCTTCGAGTTCACGGTGCCCGAAAGTGCGGCGGTGATGGTGTGCAGCGGCTACTGGTACGAGAACGGACGCATCGGCGACGGGGCCACCGCATCCTTGAATCCCTTCACCGCCTACCAGCTTGAGCGCTGGGCCGACACCACCGGCACGGAGCCACGGCGGCAGCTGCGCGTGCTGGCCGTCGGCAACGCTTTCGCCTGCGACGAGCTGAGCTATGTGCCCTACGTGGTGCAGAGCATCGCTCCCGACATTGACCTGCACCTGCGCATCCTGCAACGCCCCAGCAGCGGGATTCAGGAATGGGCCGAGAATCCCGACTCACTGAAGCTGGGCGAATATTCCAGCACATTCTACGACTGGCAGCCCTTCCCCGGCCGCTGGTCGCTGCCCGAAGCGGGAACGCTGCGCCAGCAGGTGGAAGCCGACCAGTGGGATGTAATCACATTCCAGCAAGCGAGCTCCCAGCCCTATTGGGACACCGTCGAGGTGCCCTTGAGAGCCATCACCACCTGGCTGCGCGACTCGATGAACTATCGTGGGCGCATCGGCTGGGTGCTCAACCACGCCTACAGCGACAGCAACGTAGTCCACAGCACGGCATTCGCCGAATTGACCACCGGCAACGAGATGTGGCAACTCACACAAGCCCTGGCCGACTCGGTGATGCACAGCGGGATGGTGGACCTGCTCATTCCCAGCGGCACAGCCGTTCAAAACGCTCGCCGCACTCCACTCGACAATTTCACGCTCAACCACCTGTGCGCCGGGCGGTGGGACAACGGAGAGACGGGCGTCATCAACCTGCAAGAAGGCATCGGCCCCTTTGTCGCCGCCTGTGCCGCAGCAGGGGCACTGATTGGCCAGTCTCCCCTTGAGGCACGGGTCAACCTCAGCAGCACTTGGCGAATCCCTGATGCCGACCCGCATTACAGCCCACCCTCTGCCAACCCCTCGCTGGCCACCATCGACAACTATCTCGGAGGCTTGGGAATGGACTCCAAATCGCAGGAGCTGGGGGCGTGGTGCGCCGACCAGGCCTTGCAGCATCCCTTTGAACTCGTCGACTCCATGAATACCGACGACCCCACGGCCGTGCCATTGATGGGTGTGCAATTTGATGGCCAGGACCTGCTCATAGCCAGCAACAATGGGCAAGGCACCGAGATGTGCTACAAATTCCGGAAATGCATGAACAACCAGCTGTTCACCTTCGCCAACGTGGGCTTCCGTCCGGCTGCGCGCAACACCAGCAGCACCTCGGGAATTGCATCAGGCAGCAACATCACCTGGCTCAATTCCACAAGCAGCGACAACATCGGACCCTTCTGCGTGAATGGTTATGCCGATTTTGTGGGTGGCAACCACCTGTGGCGGACCACCGACTCGCTGGGCAACATCGGCCCTTACACCCAGATACTCACCGCCACGTGCGACAGCATCGCCATCCACCTCGACGGCGCCGAGGTCTCGGCCGGGACTTCCGGTTTTGGCAGCTGTGTCACCGTGGATGTTTGGAACACACTGATGGATCCGAGGGTTGCACCCGACTCGGGAGCAACGGCCCTGAGCTCACCGCTCATTGCCGAACACGCCTTCTACACCATCCAAAAGAACAGCATCACCGTCGAGATGGAGCACCGTTACTATAAAGACGTGACCATCGACCGATACTACGGCATGCAATCCATGTTCCGCAACGAGGACTATATTCTGACCCCCAATGGCGCCCACCTCACATGGACTCCCGCCGAGAACGCAAGCAGCTTCAAGAAGTTGCAATACCCCGGCTTCGACCGTTTTCTTGAATACAACAGCGCCAATGGCTGGATCCAGTCCACCCACTTGCTGCCCGACGGACTCGGCAACCATGAAAGCATAGGCGACTACTCGTTCATCTTTGTGAGAGGCGGAACTAAGGACTACCATGTGCTGATGGACAAGCACAGCGTTCATTCGGGCGACACCACTGCGTGGAAAGGCATCTACTCGTGGGCGCCGCTCCTGGTGGATGGCGACGTCCTGCTGGCCTATGAAAGCGTGATCGACGGCCACGATGTGATTTACATCGACGCCAAATCGGCCGGTCGCGACACCTTGTCGTTGCCGGCTGGCTGGACCGGTTTCCGTGTGATTTCGTCCGACGAGGGAATCACCCTTACGTCCGACGGAGAAAACGGCATCATTGTGGACGCAACGACGGCGGCATCCGCAATCATTGAGCGCACTCAAGACGAGGGCTTGCGGCGCAGGGTGACGAAGGTGTAGTCAAAAGGATTGCGCTCGTCGGCCTTGTGAGGCTCGGAGTCAACAACTTGCCACTGCTCGGCGACGAGGTCGGGGAAAAAGGTGTCGGCGTCGGGGAAACAGGCATGCACACGCGTGAGGTGGAGCGTGGTCACTCGGTGGAGGGTGGCCGCATAGAGCTGCGCCCCGCCCATGACAAACACCTCGCCGGGCATCTCGACGGCGGCCAGCGCCTCGTCGATGCTGTGGACCACCGTCACGCCGGGAGCCTCGAAGTGCCGGTTGCGCGTCACCACGATGTTCTGCCGCCCGGGCAGCGCCCCTTTGGGTAGCGAGTCGAAGGTGCGACGCCCCATCACCACGCTGTGGCCCATGGTGAGCGTCTTGAAGTGCTTGAGGTCGGCCGGCAAGTGGCACAGCAAATCGCCGTCGCGACCGATGGCCCCATCGTCGGTCACCACAACAATAGCCGACAAGCGGCTGTCAATGTTCATTGTGATTTGTGAATCTTGCATTGTGAATTGTGCATTTTACGAAATCTCATCGATTTGCGCGATGATGTCGTCGTTGGTGCGCTGCATCTTCACGAAGATCACCACAGCCACCACCAGGCCGATGATGCAGCCTATCACCGTGCCGAAAATGGCCCCTTGGGCAAAGGCCTGCAGCCATCCCGACTGCGTCTGCGCGACGCGGTAGAACTCATAGAGCAGCCCCAAGAGCCACAGCATGAGCGGCACCAGTTCGATGGCGAAGGCCCAGGCACGCAGGCGCTTCATGCGCTGCAGCTGGCGGGCGGTGTCGGTGAGGTTGCCGGCCATGAGCTGGCTGTCGTCGATGTGGTTGACGCGGTAGTCGACCGTGACGTCGACCACGAGCATCACCGCCAGCAGGCCATACAGCCACCACGACATCCCCAGGGCATGGTGCAGGAAGGCGAAGAAAATCAGCAGCACGGGCACCAGGGCGATTTCGAGCCATATGTAGCGCTTGATCCACGACAGGCGGCGCTTCATCGAGCTGCGCAGCACGCGGTCGTTCACGATTCGCTGCTGGTCGAGGGTCTCGCGCAGCTGCGACATCTGGGTGCGCAGCTCGTCGAGTTCTTGCATATTTTGGAGGTTCATCTCTTCCATTGTTCAGTGTTTTTTATGATTGGTGTGAAAAAAGTGCTTTTGCCTGGATGCGGGACGCTCAGTCGTCGTGCATCTGTTTGAGCTGTTCCTTGATGCGATAGAGGCGCACGCCCACGTTGCGCGCTGTGATGCCCACAATGGCGGCAATCTCGTCGTAGCTCATGCTCTCGAGCCATAGCAGCACGATGGCACGGTCGAAGGGCTGCAGGCGCTGGATGCGTTTGCGCAGCAGCCGCTGCTGGGCGGTGCGCTCGTCGTGCTCGTCGAAGAGGTCGATGTCGAGCGTGAGCGGTGCGGTGTCGGCACGCCGGCGCTTCTTGCGGTCGGCGCTGATGCATGTGTTCAGGCTCACGCGCCACACCCACGTGGACAGCTGGCTGCGCCCCTCGAAGCCTTCCATGCCGCGCCACAGGTTCACCAGCACTTCCTGGAAGAGGTCGTCGACCTCGGCCTGGTCGTTGCTGAACATATAGCACACGCTGTAGATTGTGCTTTTGTGCTGCTGCACCAGCTGCGTGAATTTTTGTTCATCGGGTTTCATGTTGTCGCTTGGGTTTGCGTTTTCACCTATTTAGACGCAGCCCGCCGGCAGTTTATTACACCGCCAACGCAAAAAAAAACATCCCCACACGCGTGAAAGCCACACGCGCGCGCACGCCGCCCATACCAAATTTTAAGAGGGTCAATGCGTCTGGTGCTTGTGCGAGAAGAGGCGCTGCGGCAGCTCCATGGCCAGGATGATGCCCAGCACGATGGCGATGGCCACCTTCACAGCCACCCAGCCGCTGTGCATCGACAGGTCGAACTGGCCGTCGGTCAGATAGTAGGTATACCAGAATATGCCGGCCCCGGGCACCAACGGGAAGATGCCGCACAGCAGGAAGCCCTGCGCCGGGACGCGGAAGGGGATGGCCGCCATGCGTGAGAGCACGCACACCAGCGTGGCCGACACCAGCGTGGCCGTCACCGGAGTGCCCCCGCAGTAGCGCACCAGCACCAGATAGAGCGCCCAACCTATGGCCCCAATCACCCCGGCCGGGGCATACAGCTCGCGGTCGATGCCGAACAGCAGCGCGAAGGCCGCCGTGCCGGCAAAGGCGGCAAAGGCCTGAATCAGCAAGCCCGCAGTGTGGGGGTTCACGGCCATGTTCAAGCTGAGCATGCCGCCGTGCATCCAGCCGTCGGCAACGAAAACGAGCGACACGCCCACGGCAATGCAAAAGAAGCCCAGCATGGCATCGGTGAGGCGCGTGAAGCCAGCCAGATAGTCGGAGTTGGCCAGGTCGCGCACTCCGTTCACAAACGGCACTCCGGGAATGAGCGGCATGATGGCGCCGATAATGATGTTGGCCAGGCTGTCGCCAAAGCCCAGGCGCCATGCCACTATGCACAGCAGCGTGGCCACCAAGGCGCTGGCGATGCCGCTCACTATCTTCGACAGATAGCGGTTGCTCACCCCCAGCACGAAGGCGTAGAGCAGCATGCCCACCACAAGGTCGACGCCGCAGTCGGCCCAGCCGCCGCCAAACACGGCGCAGAACCCCGCCGCGCCCACGCCCGAACCCAATATCTGCTCCCAGGCCGGCTTGGGAGGCTCGGCGGCGATGCGCTCCAGACGCTGGCGAGCGTCGGCCAGCGTGGCACGCCCGTTGACGATGTCGTAGCTCAAGCGGTTCACCGCCACCACTTTCGACAGCTGGATGGCGCGGATGGGGATGAACTCCACATTGGCATAGGTCGAAGCCTGGGCACCCGACTTGGCCACCTTGCCCGCACGGCCGGTGGTGAAGATGCCGTTGGAGAGGACGAAAAAGTTGCCCGAGTCCACACCGAAATGCGTGGAGATGCGGCTCATGATGTCCTCCACGCGCGAAATCTCGGCGCCGTTTTCGAGCAGGATGTGCCCGGCTTTGGCTGCCACCTCGAGCACCTCGGCCACATCGGCCTGAGCCAGCGTCGGTTCGGATTGCTTTTGCATCGTTGTCGGTTATTGGATTCTTATTTGGGCAGACTCGACTCACACCGACACCGTGCCCTTGATGGCGGGCCAGGGGTCGTAGCCTTCGAGGACGAAGTCGTCGTAATGATAGCCGAAGATGTCGGTCACCTGCTCGTTGAGCCGCATGTGCGGCAGCGGGCGCGGCTCACGCGTGAGTTGCTCGTGAACCTGCTCCAGGTGGTTGAGGTAGATGTGGGCATCGCCGAAGCTGTGCACAAACTCCCCGGGCCGCAGCCCTGTCACGTGGGCCACCATCATCAGCAGCAGCGCATAGCTGGCAATGTTGAAGGGCACACCCAGGAAGAGGTCGGCGCTGCGCTGATACAGCTGCAGGCTCAACCGCCCCTCGGCCACATAGAACTGGAAGAGGGTGTGGCAAGGCGGCAGTTTCATGGTGGGCACATCGGCTACATTCCATGCGCTCACAATCAGCCGCCGCGAGTCGGGCGTGCGGCGTATCATGTCCACCACCTGGGCAATCTGGTCGATGGTGCCGCCATGGTGGTCGGGCCACGAGCGCCACTGGTGGCCGTAGACGGGGCCCAGGTTGCCATCGGCGTCGGCCCACTCATTCCAGATGCGCACGCCATGCTCTTGCAGATAGCGCACATTGGTGTCGCCGCGCAGGAACCACAGCAACTCGTAGATGATGGACTTGAGGTGCACCTTCTTGGTGGTGAGCAGCGGGAACCCGTCGTCGAGGTTGCACCGCAGCTGGTAGCCGAATATGCTCTTGGTGCCCGTGCCGGTGCGGTCGGTCTTCACCGTGCCGTGGTCGAGCACGTGCTGCAGCAGGTCTAAGTACTGTTTCATTGTTTCTTCTTTTTGCGGACGCTCCAGCCGAAGTGCCCCAGTTCGTCGCCCAGGGTGTAATAGTGTCCGTGGCAATAGGCAATCAGGTCGGCGCGGCGCAGGTCGAGGGCGCCGGTGTCGGGATCCAGGAAGCGGTCGTCGGCTATCACGTTCATCACCTGGGCGATGAACATGTCGTGTGTGCCCAGCTGCACGATGTCGCGCACCTGGCACTCGATGCTCACCGGCGCCTGCTCGATGTAGGGGGCCGCCACGGCCACGCCTTTCACCGGCGTGAGGCCCACCTCGGCCCACTTGTCGCAGTCGCGCCCGCTGCGCACGCCACACCAGTCGGTGGCGCGGGCCATGGCGCGCGTGGTCAGGTTGAGCGTGAACGCCATGTTGCGCTCCACGATGTCATGGCTGTGGCGCTCGGGGCGTATCGACACATAGCACATCGCCGGGTCGCTGCACAGCGTTCCCGTCCATGCAGCGGTGAAGAGGTTGTATTCATCGGGCGTGGCTCCGCAGCTCACCAGCACGGCTGGCAGGGGATAGAGCATGGTGCCTGGTCGCCAGTTTTGTTTCATCGTTGAATTAGTTGACAGTCAATTGTTTCAAAATCCACAGACTCGTGATGCCTCGCTTCGATGCATCAAGGCGAAGCGCTCGCCGGAATGGCAGAGTTCCCGGTTCACAGCTCCTCGGCCACGGCTAGCTCCACGCCTCGCCACACGAGCACGAGCCG
>CAMVDK010000107.1 GCA_947166165.1 uncultured Porphyromonadaceae bacterium | reverse complement strand
CTGCTCAGCAATCAAGCCCAATTCGGCTCAAGCAATTTATAGAACCCACCTATTGTCCTTCGGGCGGGATGGAAATCCTACGTATTCCGACGTAGGACATACACGACATTGGCCTTGACGCAGTCACCGGCCATGACAGGTCATGGCCCTACCCTCGCAGCATGGCGAAGTTTGGTGCATCGGGTTCCGCTGACGGTAGGAGCGTGGCTTGCCTCGCCCGGTTACCGGGGCACAACAATCGCAAAAACGCCACAGCCTGGCGGCAATCTTCTAGGGGAATCACGCAAAATGCCAGCAACTTTGTTGCCAGTTCCACAAAGTTTTCGTATTTTTGCCCGACAAATAGCAACGACTCAATCAAATCAAGCAGCATATGTATACTCAAGAACATGGGCTCTACATCGCGCACGGCCCCAACGGCGCAATCAGTATCAACGGTAAGATGGCCAACCGGCACGGCCTTATCGCCGGAGCCACCGGCACGGGCAAGACGGTGTCGCTGCAAGTGATGGCCGAGAGTTTCTGCCAGGCCGGCGTGCCCTGCTTCATGGCCGACATGAAGGGCGACCTGAGCGGCATCAGCCAGGCAGGCCGCATGAGCGGATTCATCGAAAAACGCCTGCCCGAGTTCGGGCTCGCCGAGCCGCAGTTCCAGGCCTGCCCCACCCGATTCTATGACGTCTACGGCGAGCAGGGACATCCCATGCGGGCCACCATCTCGCACATGGGTCCCGAACTGCTCAGCCGCCTGCTGGGGCTGAACGACACACAGACGGGCGTGATGAACATCCTGTTCCGCATCGCCGACGAGCGCGGCCTGCTGCTCGACGACATCAAGGATCTGCGCTCGATGCTCGACTACGTGTCGAAGCACGCCCGCGACTACACCACCACCTACGGCACCATCGCCGCAGCCAGCGTGGGAGCCATCCAGCGCTCGCTGCTCCAACTCGAAAACCAGGGCGGCGACAAGTTCTTCGGCAACCCCTCGTTCGACATCCAAGACCTGCTGCAGCAAGAGGGCGGCAAGGGCGTGATGAGCGTGCTAGCTGCTGACAAACTCATGCTCCAGCCCAAGCTCTACTCCACCTTCCTGCTCTGGCTCATCACCGAGCTCTACTCCACCCTGCCCGAGGTGGGCGACCTCGAGTTGCCCAAGTTGGTGTTCTTCTTCGACGAGGCGCACATGCTCTTCGACGACACGTCGAAAGCGCTGGTCGACAAAATCGAACAGGTGATTCGCCTCATCCGCAGCAAGGGCGTGGGCATCTATTTCATCACACAAAGCCCCACCGACATTCCCGAGACAATCCTAGGCCAGCTGGGCAACCGCGTGCAGCATGCCCTGCGCGCCTACACCCCCAAGGACCAGAAAGCCGTCAAGACCGCCGCCGACACCTTCCGCGCCAATCCCGCGTTCCGCACCGACGAGGCCATCATGAATCTCGAGACCGGCGAGGCACTCGTGTCGATGCTCGACGAGAAAGGCGCCCCCGCCATCGTGGAGCGCGCCAAGATGCTTTTCCCGCTCAGCCAGATAGGAGCCATCACCGAGGGGCAACGGCTCGACCTGATCAAGCAGTCGCGCATCTATGGCAAATACGACAAAACCGTGGAGCGCGACTCAGCCTTCGAGGTGCTGCTCGAACAGACCGAGAAGGAACTTGCCGAAGCCCAGGCCGCACAAGCCCAGGCCGAAAAAGAGAAAGAGGAAAAAGAAAAAGCCAAAAAGCCCAGCCTGCTCAAAAAGGTGCTCAAGGCCATCATCACCGCCATCACTTCGACGCTGGCCACCATCATCGGCACCAGCGTGTCGAACAAAATCAGCGGCAAGAAGACCAAGTCGAAGACCAGTGCCACGCAGCGAATCACCAAGAACGCCACCAGCGCCGCCACACGCACCATCACCCGCGACATCCTTGGCAACCTGATCAAGTGATTTACCGAGACGACCGCCCTGTGGCAAGTGCTGCCTGTAGTGCCGTTCACCATGCGAAGCAGACGGTTCACCTCGCCCGCGCCCATGTCCCGGGAACACCCTCGATGCGGTACTCGCCGCCCACCATCTCCGTGCGCGTCTCCAGCTCTCTGCCGTCAACGTAGCTCCGCACCGTGCGCTCCTCCGCATGAGGAGCCGTCACCTCCTCCACACGCAACACCCCCTTCTCAATCGCCTCACGAAGATTGATGTCGGGGTTGGTGGGGGAGAAGTCGCCGTTGTTTTCGGTGGCGGACTTGATTTGTTCGGGGCGGAAGACAGCATAGGTTTTATGCTGTTCACCGCGCGTGGAGTCGTTGAACACGAATCCATCATATCCATTCCGCACTGCGTAATCGGCAATCGCGTTTTGTATGACCGGCCATAGGGTCGCCGCAGCGGACTCATCGCGTGTCTCACTGAACAGCCGTCCGTCTTCGCCGACGAAATTGCCAATGAACGCATCCACATTGCTCTCGTCCAGCATCTCGATTGGCTGCGATTCGTTGATGTAGTCCATCTCACTGCGGATGATGTCAGCAATGGTCTCCCTATTGTCAGCTCGGAGCAGATTCCTTACGTTGAGGTACACGGCCATCTGCTCGCCGTACTCGCCTGCCGCTGATTTGTTGTCGGTGAAGTTGAAGTATTCCGAAGGCAGTTCGTCAAACCTGTTGTGAACGCCTGTCTCGGAATGTGTTCTGAAAACGGTGAAATCTTCATCCGTCCCGTGGTAGACGATGAGCGGCTCGCCGTTTTCGTCAACAACTTTGGAGGAATTTTTGGCGGTTAGGATTTCTTTTAGTAATTTTGCCGATGGTTGATGAGTCAGGTGTCCCTCATTTTCATGTTGGCCCTGCGCCGTGGGCAGCTCGTCAACCTTTTCTATTTCCGTAAACTCATGGTCGTAGTACCGCTTGCCATTCCTATCCTCTTTAACCACAAATCGGGCAATGTAGTTTTCTCCTTGATAGTTGAGACGGTGTGCTATATTGTAGTACTTGAAATCACCTTGCTCGTTCGTTCCGAATAACACGCCATTCTCCAACATTTTTTCAATATGTGGGAGAATCAGTAGTTTTAAATCACCTTTGCCGTGTGACATCGCGTCACGAATACTCCCACGCGAGAAACTCACATCTCCTATTATGGTATTGAGTTTTGACGGTATGATGCTTGTTGCCCAGTCAATGACTTTCTTTCTCCATCCTACTTCGTTGGCCTTGTATCCTGCATAGATGTTTTTTAAGTTTTCATCATTTAGATGTTCTGGTGGAACAATCGGCGTGTTTTCTGTATTTAGTATTTCAGACCTTACCGCCGCTTTCTCCCAGTCGCCGAACCAGCGTTTGAAATTGTCGGTGTGGGTCTGCCGCTCCTGCTCTGAGCGTGAGAGGGAGAACAGGGTTGGCCCTCTGCATCACCAGCATCCGCATCCTTCTGTGCTACCATGCCATCACCCACCTCGGCGTTCAGCACCCTGGCTCCACCGCCACCGCGGTAACGTGAATACAGGTCGCATGAGCGTTTCCAACGCCCCCTCAAGCACCGTCAGCGCATCTGTCTTCTCACTCTCAACGCTCTTATAAAAATGTTGCCCTTCGGGCAATTCCGCATTCCTTTCACGGTTCCGACGCACTCTCGCTCGCCATTTTCAAGGCCGGACATGGAGACAACAAGTAGATAGTTCCCAAAAGTTAAGAGACTTTAACGGAAAAATCTTCCGTCAAAATCTCTAATCGCTTGATTCTCAATCGGTGGGCACTAACGGATTCGAACCATTGACCCCCTGCTTGTAAGGCAGGTGCTCTAAACCAGCTGAGCTAAGCGCCCTGTACTGCTTTTGCGAAAAGCGGTGCAAAGGTAGTGCTTTTCGTGCGCATGGCCAAATTTTCGGGCATTTTTTTGACACAAAACCGATTTTTTGATCCCTTAATGAATGATTGATGGGGCTTTGTGGCCGATGTTTCTACTTTTTGTTATATCTTTGTGCTATCAAAAGATGCGAGGCGCCGCTCGTATTCGGCCCACCACAGCCCCCCCGGGGGCAGCACGCATCGCTGATTTGAATGCTGTGATTCCTAATGCAATGTTGAACCATAAAACGTAACGATTGAATGATGAAGACTAACTATGTGTTTTTTGCCGATGGCTTCGAGGAGATTGAGGCCTTGACCGTGGTGGATGTGCTTCGTCGCGCCGGCATGCAGGTGACGACGGTCTCGGTGACCGACAGCTATCAAGTTGAAGGTGCCCACGGCGTGACGGTGCTGACCGATGCGCTCATGGGCGATGTGAACGACGAAGGCGGCTGGCTCATTCTGCCCGGCGGCATGCCCGGAGCCACCAACCTGCGCGACTGCGAACCACTTCAACGCCTGCTCGCCGACCATGCCGGGCGCAACCTGCCCACAGCGGCTATATGCGCCTCGCCGTCGGTGGTGCTGGCCTCGCTGCGGCTGCTCGACGGCCGCCGCGCCACGTGCTACCCCGGAATGGAACTCGATGGCTGCGGTGCGCAATGGATGGCCGACATGGTGGTGTGCGACGGCAACATCGTCACCGGTCGCGGACCTGCAGCCGCCACCGAGTTCGCGCTCGCCATCGTGGCCAAGGAAATGGGGAAAGCCAAGGCCGACGAGGTGGCCGGCGGCATGCTCGTGTGACACACGACGAAAAATGGGGCAACGCATCTCACGATGAATTAGCCCCACACATTGAATCAACTTCAGTTAGAGTGTTGCTGCAAAATTACTCGCTCTCGTCGAATTGAGCAAAGAATAAGCAGTTTTATTTTCCTTAATCGTGGAATTTGGTTTGATTACTACTTGAAATAATAAGTAACCGATGCGTTCCAGCAGCGATTTTTAGCAATCATGTCGTCGAGCAGACGCGTGCGCAGCGTTTCGCCGACACTGAAACTGTAACTCACGCTCACCTGCACCTTGCGGACAATCTCCACCCCGGCGCCAAAGCGGATCAGCACGCTCACCGGCTTGTACTTGTTCACCGAGGCGAGGTTTTTGCCCACGTTGAACGAGAACGTGGGGCCGGCATACAGCAGGGGCATCAACGTGTTCTCGATCCCACCCAGCTTTTTGAACTTGAACTTGAGACTCAGTGGCAGGTCGATGTTGTGCATGATGCACGTCTCGTTGCCCAGTCCGCTGGATGCCCAGACGGTCTTGTCGCCATAGTGGATTTTTCCGCTCCGCATCGAGTAGAGCAGTGAAGCGTCAACGGCGAAGCCCACGCCGGGAATGTTCACCTCGCCGGTCACACCGGCCACCGGGCCGAAGCCACGGTCCACAGGAATGAGGCCACTCTGCTTGAAGTGAATCTCGTTGTAGTTGGCGCCCAGCGTCACGCCCCAGCGCGACTCGCTCTGCGCGTCAGCGCGCGGAGCCAGCAGCAATGCCACAATACCTGCGGCGGCGATGATTGATCTACGAATCGTCATTATAATCATTATGTATTTATTTCACGTCATGTACAGCTTGCATCATTGAGCTTGCAAAGGTACAAAATAATGCACAATGCACAATGCACAATGCACAATTTTTAATGCGCAATTCTCAATGCACAATGCACAATTCACAATGCACAATTTTTAATGCACAATGCGCAATTTGCTCCAAAACTGCGCCGAAAGCCATTCTATTCGTTCAGCAGGTCGAGCAGCAGGAGCAGGGCATCGGTCGAAGCCCGGGCAATCACGCGGTCGCGCGAGCCGGGATAGTGCTTGCGCTGCGAGGCGGTGCGCTCCCCCACCCTTGCGGCCATCCACACCGTGCCCACGGGATTGAGGTCGGAACCTCCGCCGGGGCCGGCAATGCCGGTGGTGGCTACCGCGCAGTGGGCCTTGAGCAGTGAAGCCACTCCTTGCGCCATCTGCTCGGCCACGGGCTGGCTGACCACGGTGTGGCGCTCGACGTCGGCTTCGGCCACTCCGAGCTGCTCCGTTTTGACACGCGTGGCATAGCTCACCACGCTGCCCACGAAGTAGTCGCTGCTGCCGGCCACTTGTGTGATGAGGTGGGCGATGTTGCCCCCGGTGCAGCTCTCGGCGGTGGCGAGCGTGAACCCGCGCTCGCGGAGGCGGTTGCCCACTATGGCGGCCAGCGGCAGGTCGTCGTCGGCCACGATGGCGCGGCCCAGCAAGGCGTGCAGCTGCTGCACGCTGGTGTCCATCGCCTCTTCGAGCACGCGATCGTCGCGATGCATGCCCGTCAGGCGGAGCTTGATCCACCCGGTCTGGGGCAGGTAGGCCAAATGCAGGAAGGATGGCAGGTTGCGCTCGAACTCGTCGAGCCGCATGGCCAGCAGCGACTCGATGATGCCGGTCACCACCAGGTTGCGGAAGGCGATGTGCACGTCGCTGTGAAAGTGGCGCATGAGCTGCGGTATCACCTCGCGGCGCATCATCGTCTCGGCCTCGAACGGCACGCCGGGCATCGACACGAGCACCTTGCCCTGGCGTTCAAACCACATGATGGGCGCCGTGCCCACCTGGTTCTGGATTACGCGGCACGAGGTGGGCACCAGGGCCTGGTCGAGCGTGTAGGCGTTCATGGTCAGATGCCGAGCCTCGACCACCGCAGCCACATTGCGCTCGGTGGCCTCGTCGCGCACCAGCTCGCCGCCAAAGTAGCGACACAGCGTGGGTTTGGTGATGTCGTCCTTGGTGGGACCCAGGCCGCCGGTCATGAGCGCGACGGAGGTCTGCGCAAAGGCTTCGTCGAGCGCCCGCTCGATTTCGGCCGGCTCGTCGGCAATCACTTTCACCCATTTGGCACGCCAGCCAAAGGGCGACAGATGGCGGGCCATCCAGCCCGAATTGGTGTCGGTGACCTGCCCGATGAGCAGTTCGTCGCCAACAACGATGATGCTATAGTCCATATTTATCTACGGTTTCGGTTTGTGGTTTCCACTCAGATGGTGACGCGCGAAAACGGTGGAGCGGTCACGTCGCAATGCTCGCCGGCCAGGTGCTTGAACATGCCAGCTATGGCAATCATGGCAGCGTTGTCGGTGGTGAAAACGCGTTTGGGGATGAATGCGGTCAGGTGGTGGCGGCGGGCATAGTCGGCCACGGCAGCGCGCACGGCCGAATTGGCCGACACTCCGCCGCCTATGGCGATGGTCTTCACGCCGGTGAGCTTGACGGCTTTGGCAAATTTGTCCATCAGGATGTCGACAATCGTCTTCTGGAGCGACGCCGCCAGGTGGGCCTTGTTCTGCTCGATGAAGTCGGGGTTGAGCTTGATGTTATCACGCAGCGTGTAGAGGAACGAGGTCTTCAGGCCGCTGAAGCTGTAGTTGAGTTCGGGGATGTGGGGCTTGGCGAATTTGAAGCGCGTGGGGTCGCCCTGCGCGGCCAGCTGGTCGATGACCGGCCCGCCGGGATAGGGCAACCCCATCACCTTGGCGCATTTGTCGAAGGCTTCGCCGGCGGCATCGTCGATAGTCTGGCCCAAGATTTTCATGCTGCAAGCCGACTCCACCAGGATAATTTGCGAATTGCCGCCCGACACAAGCAGGCACAAATAGGGGAACTCGGGCACGGGCTGGTCAGGAGTCTCGCGGATGAAGTGGGCCAGCACATGGCCGTGCAGGTGGTTGACGTCGACCAGCGGCACGTCGAGCGCCAGAGCGAGGCCTTTAGCAAAACTGGTGCCCACATGCAACGAGCCGGGCAAGCCCGGGCCGCGGGTGAAGGCGATGGCGTCGATGTCCTGGCGGCGGATGCCGGCCTGGCGGATGGCCTCCGACACCACCGGCACGATGTTCTGCAAATGCGCGCGCGAGGCCAACTCGGGCACCACGCCACCATAGGCCTCATGCACTTTTTGGCTTGCGATCACGTTGGACAGCAGCAGCCCGTCGCTCACGATAGCCGCCGACGTGTCGTCGCACGACGATTCGATTCCTAATATGATTGTCGACATTGTGTGAAAAGACTGAATATTTGACTAAGCGTGAAGATTAGACTAAAAGAGCATAAGATTCATAAAGATTTGAATTACAGAACAATTTTTTAAAAAACAACCACGTAAAACTTATGTTCTTATAGTCAAAAAAAGAGCCATGTCAAGCTTATGTTCTTATAGTCTAAAAAAACAACCACGTAAAACTTATGCTCTTATAGTCTAAAAAGATCCATGTCAAATAGTCTAAAAAAGAACGAGCCGTGTCAAGCTGAAGCATGGCGCTCTCATGTGGTGTGGTAGGTGATGAGACCGGGCATCGAACTGCGCACGATTTTCTGCACCGTGACGTCGAACTGCATCGCCACCTCAAGCAGGATGTCGCTGAAGGTGGTGGCCACTGTGCCCACAAAAGCCACTGGATAGTCCTTATAACGCTCATACTGGCAGATGTTGCGCTCAAAGAAGCGTCCGAATTCCTGCTCAATCAGGTCGTGGACATAGTCGTCGTCGAGGTGGTTCGACAGGAAAGTGGAGTAGGAACGCAGATTGCGGTTGGCGCTGGCGTTGTTGTAGACGGCATCCATCACATCGTCGGGCGTGATCTGGAATTCGCTGAAGAACGCGTTTGTGAGATGCGCCGGCGCGATGCCCTTCATGGCGTCGCCCAGAAAGATGCGCCCCAGCGCGGCGCCACTGCCCTCATCGCCCAGGATAAAGCCGAGCGAGCGCACGTTGCGCACAATCTCCTTGCCGTTGTACAGGCAAGAGTTCGACCCCGTGCCCAAAATGCACGCCAAGCCTGGCTCACGCACCAGCAGGCCGCGAGCGGCACCCAGCAGGTCGCTCATCACAGTGACCGGTGTCTTGAACTGGGCCACGAGCGACAGCTCAACAATCTTGTTCTTCTCGGCACTCGAACAGCCGGCGCCATAAAAATAGATATGGCTCCAACGGCGCTTGAAGAACACCTCCGGCAACTCCAGCCGGATGCTGTGGCTGATTTCGCGGCGCGACTGGAAAAACGGGTTCAAACCCTGGGTGATGGCATGCTCCACCAACTGCCCGCCCTCAACGAGCGACCACTCGGTGCGCGTCGAACTGCTCTCGGCAATCACATACATGGGCAGCTGACTGATGTTCTGCGACATAGTAACAATAACAATACAATAGGTTGCAATAACTCATTCCACCGTTTTGCGGCAAGGGCATACGATGGAAACAAAATGCAAAATTAAAGATTATTTTCCCAACTCGGGCATCACAACTGTCAACTTATCATTATAATAAAGAATTATTAATATTCGTGAATGCTTTTTCAGGGTCTTTAACCTTTCGATCGGATCTGAAAGGCAATGGTGCCGCCGTGTCAGTTCGAGAATCGAAAAATGCGTCAATTTGTCAGTATATCAATCCATCTGCTGACAAAAGAACGTCGTCGGCTGATGTGGCTCTGTTTTTGCAACAACCCTGTCGAAACAAAATCACAAAACAAGACAAAAGAAAGGAGCAAGAGATACTATGAATTTCAACAATTTCACCATCAAAAGTCAAGAAGTGATCCAGAAGGCCGTTCAGCTCACCCGCCAGGGGGGCAACCAGGCCGTGGAACCGGAGCACCTGCTCAAGGCTGTGATGAGCGAGGGCGAAAGTGTGGTGACCTTCATCATGCAGAAGCTCGACATCGCTCCGGGAAGCATCACGCGTGCCGTCGACGCCGCGCTGGCTCATCTGCCACGCGTGGCCGGCGGGGAGCCATACCTGAGCACCGACTGCAGCCGGGTGCTCGACAAGGCAGCCGAGGTCGCCCACCAGTTCGGCGACCAGTATGTGACCGTCGAGGCCCTGCTCATGGCCCTGCTCGACACCAAGTCGACCGCCGCCGCCATCCTCAAGGACGCCGGCATGACCTCGAAGGCGCTCGCCGCGGCCATCGAAGAGCTGCGGCAGGGCAAAAAGGCCACCGGACAGGAGGCCGAAGGGCAATAT
This sequence comes from uncultured Porphyromonadaceae bacterium, assembly GCA_947166165.1. Classification (GTDB taxonomy): domain Bacteria; phylum Bacteroidota; class Bacteroidia; order Bacteroidales; family Muribaculaceae; genus Sodaliphilus. The sequence goes on along the minus strand of CAMVDK010000107.1, from coordinate 130 downwards.
CAGGCGCTGAGCAAGTATGCCATCAACCTGAACGAGCGTGCCCGTCAGGGCAAACTCGACCCGGTGATTGGCCGCGACGACGAAATCCGCCGTGTGCTGCAAATCCTGAGCCGGCGAACAAAGAACAACC
>CAMVDK010000106.1 GCA_947166165.1 uncultured Porphyromonadaceae bacterium | reverse complement strand
CTTTCATCCCTAATCCTCAAGTTTCTAAAGGGGCAAAGCCACTTTAGAAACTTGAATGTTTAAGATTCTTCGGCCTCGAAGGGCGCGTGTGGCGCGACGCCTTCACTGCATCGAGCCGGTGGCGGTGACCGTGGCGCACTGCTCCACTTCGAACTCAGCCTCCATCGTGCGCTCGTGCACGTTCACCTTGGCGTGCAGGCTGTTCAGCTGGCTGACGCCTCCCTCCTTGGGGGTGAGCGGTGTGTCGCCGCTGCTGATGGTGTAGCCCTCCACCGTGGGCTCCACCTTGAGCCTCGGGTAGCTGACACCGTTGTCGAGCGGGAACACGCCCAGGCCCTTCACGCTGAAGTCGCACGTCTTGCTCTCGGTGGTGAGCGTGGTGAAGGTGAACTCGTAGACGCCGGTGAACACCGTTCGCGCCACGCTCGACGGGGGCAACACCTCGCTCTGCGTCACCTCGAAGCCCATGCTCGTCGGCAGGCCGTTCACCTCGTAGCGGTGGTCAATCATCATGTGGCAGTAGTGGCGCACGGTGCCCGACTGGCGCATGTCGACGAAGAAGGCGAGGTCGCTGATGGTGTGGTTCGAGACACGCGTCTCGCCGGTCGAACTGACGATGTAGCCGTTCTTGCCCATGTCTTGCGTCACGCGCAACTGCTTGAGTTCGAAGGCCAGCTCGCCGCCGTCGGTGAGCGACAGCGATACGGCCATAGTGGCCGTGTTCTTGTCGACGTTCATCTCGGCGTAGGCCACGCCGGCCTTGCAGCTCGACACGGCGTCGGCCTGCGTGTCGACCACATGAAACACGAGGGGAATCTGGGCATACCAGATGTGGTCCTGTGGCTCGTCGCTGCCGCAGGCTGTGGTGGCCAGCAGCAGCACGAGGCTGGCCATCGAAAGGAGTAGTCTGTTCATCGTTGCTCGATGGGTTTAGATGTGGTTTGCGTTATTGGATCGGACTCACCCTGAAGGTCTCGCCGCTCACCTGTGCGTTGATGTCGTCCCACTCGGTGGGCACATTGTCGGGGTCGCGTTTAAACACGTGGCGAATCACCAACGTGCCGTCCATCCGGCCGGTTTTCATGTCGACTTCGATGTCGACGTTGCGCACAATGTAGTCCACGGTCTGTTTGGTGAGGTCGGAACTAATGGTGGCCACCGAGTTCAGCTGCTCGCCGGTCACCTTGAATCCCTTGGCTGTGGGGGCGATGGTGGCTTGGCGACCGAACAGGCGCGTCAGGTGGCGCCCCTTGCGGCTGGGCACCTCTTGGCGGATGCCGTTCTTGTCGGTGACGAATTCAATCACCGAGTCGCGGGCAATGGTCAGGTCGTTGATCTCGACGCTGCCCGAGCGGGCCTCGTTGTCCACCTTCAGCGTCCAGAAACTGCCTGCCGCCGTCGTGGTGGTGCCGTCGGTGTAGTTGAACTTGACCCCCGTCTGCGCGAAGAACACCTCGGGAATCGTGGCGTCGACGTGGCAGCCGTCGGCATCGTAACTCATGATGAGCACCACATCGCTCACGTCGACGGTGCCCTTCAGGTTGGTCACGCCGCCGCCCTGGCCGTCGGCGAAGGTGTAGCGGTAGTCCTGGTTCTCGACACGCTTCAAGGGCACACCGGTCACGGTGAATCTGCGTTTGGTGCCGCCGATGGTCACCTGCAGGTCGAAGTCGGCTGTCAAGGCGCGTTGGTGCACGAGCACCGTGCTCACGTCGGTGGTGCTCAGTGTGGCCTGGCCGGTGCTCGGGTCGAGCACGTGGGTGAGCGAGCAGCTGACCGAGGTGTCGCGCTGGCGGTCGAGGTCGGGCTCGTCGGAGCCGCAGGCCGTGGCAAGCAGCAGCATCGCTAGGCAGGCAAAGTAAAGGTTGATTCGTTTCATGTCAGAAAGATAGATGATTCTCAATGTGGTCGAAAAAATATGCATTGCATAAGTAATAGACGCAGGCCGTGGCTAAATGTTGCCCTAACTCGCGTTAAAAATCACGAAAAGGCTCGCACCGGGGGTGGGGTGGGCAAAGCGCCGTCACGCGTGCAGCTTCCCGTTGTGGGCCACATGCAGTCCGTAGCAGTCGAACTCCACGCTGTAGGTGCGTGCCGCCACGTCGATGGTGGCGTCCAGGTTGTCGATGGTGCGCGATGCCATGGGCACCTCGGCGCCACCCTGGATGTAGTAAGGCACAATGCCGCTGCCAGCGATGTGGTAGCCCGTTGCGGTTGGCTCGATAACGGTGCCCTCGCCGTTGAGCGGGATGCGTATCTCGGCCAGTTTGGGCATGCCGGCGGCGAAGCTGATGTTGTAGATGCTGATGCCGCCCTCGGGGGTGCCCTGGCTGGTGATGCTGTACTGGAATTTGTAATACGTCTCTACCGTGGAGCCGTAGTTTCCTGCATCTTGGGGCAACTCGCTGTAGAGCGTGGGGCTGAAGGCGTAGATTTGCGAGGTGGATCGTGTGCTCACCACGAGATATTTCAGAATGGCGGTGTTCAGCGCCAGGTCGACGGTGCCGCTCAGGTCGTTCACCGTGTAGCCCTCCATCGGTGTGAAGCCGGTACCGGCAATCGTGAAGTGCTTGTCGTCGGCAAAGGTGGCCTTGCAGCCGTCGAAGTTCAAGTCGACGGTCACCGGTTGGTGGACCGAGAATTTCACACCCATTGCCGTCACATCGACGGTCTTGGCGGTGTGGTTGATGCTGAATTCCAGCGAGCTGTTCACATCGAAGGGCTCGCCGGTGGTGCCCGCCACAGTTTTGGTCACGACGCCGGCCATCGACGCCCGCTCAATGCGGTCGGGTTGCGGTTCGTCGTTGTCGCTGCCGCAGGCAGTGGCCAGGCTCAGCAGGGCCACGCAGGCGGCAAGGGTAAGGATTTTGTTCATCATTATCGTTTTAAATTTTATGCCATTGATTATCCATTGCCAAATGGCGCTGCAAAATTACTGCTTTTCCACCACATATGCAATCCCAACAAGTGGCGACCACATAGTGATGCCCGCACACGAGCCACGGCAATTGGCAGTCGTAAGCCGCCACATAGCGGTGTGTTGCCTCCGCATCATCCCATTTTGGGCCAAAAAGGGCGATGGATAATCGGAAATTTCGTAATTTTGCACTTTCAATTCAAATTTCGAAAACGATGAAAACAATCAAACTGAGAAGAATCGTGAGCCTTGCGGCGGCTTTGGTTTGCGGCGTGCTGCTCACCTGGAGCGCTGCTGCTACGTCGGCTCGCTGGGCTGCGAACGGCAGCCACGGCGACGTGAACAGCGACGGTGTGGTCGACATCGAGGACATGAACATCTGCATCAACATCGTGCTGGGATTCATCACCGACGCCGAGGTCAAAGCACTGGCCGACCTCACGGGCGACGGGACGGTGGACATCAGCGACGTGAACGCGGTGATCAATGTGATTCTGAATGGCCCGTCCGAGCCTGTGGTGACCACCTTCACCGTGAAAGGCGTTACGTTTGCAATGGTGAAAGTGGACGGCGGCACGTTCACAATGGGTGCTCCTGTGGTCGCCGACGGTGAGCAAGACGATGCCAAAAGCGACGAGCGACCCACACATCAAGTCACATTGTCGAGCTACAACATCGGTGTCACCGAGGTTACGCAGGAGTTGTGGCAGGCCGTGATGGGCAGCAATCCGAGCAACTTCAACGCCGACAATGGTTATGGCGTGAATCTTCAGCGGCCCGTCGAGCAAGTGAGGTGGAGTGCCAATCGTTTATCACCAAACTCAACCGGCTCACGGGCAAGACGTTCCGTTTGCCCACCGAGGCCGAGTGGGAATTCGCCGCCCGTGGTGGCAAGCAGAGCCAGGGCTACAAATATGCCGGCAGCAACGATCCAAGCGAGGTGTCGTGGTATTCGAATAACAGCGGCTCGCAGACGCATGCCGTGGCCACGAAGACCCCAAACGAGTTGGGCTTGTATGACATGAGCGGCAACGTGAGCGAATGGTGTTCCGACTGGTATGGCCCCTACGGCAGCGAGCCGCAGACCAACCCCGCCGGGCCGACCTCTGGCTCCTACCGCACGTATCGCGGCGGCAGTTGGCTCTTCTCGGAGAAGAACTGCCGCGTGAGTGCGCGCGACTGGCGTGGCCCCGACTCCCACTCGACGGCCATCGGCATGCGCCTGGCCTTCTGACCCTCGCGCATTCGATGGTTCGAGAATTCGAATGTTCGATTGTTCGCTAAATCGATAATCCTCAAAGCCGCAGGCGCAGGGTGGCGCCCAGTTGGCGGCCGTGGCCGCGCTGCAGGAACTCGTGGCCTATCGATACAAAGTAGAACGTGCGATAGGCGGTGCCGGTGAGGTTGCGTCCCCACAGTTGCAGGTCGTAGTGCTTGCCGGAGAGGGTGACGCTGGCACCGAGCAGGGCGTAGAACGGCTGGCTGAGTGTGCCGGCCTCGTTCCAGTAGATGCGGCCGGCGCCGGCCACGTTGGCCGCCAGCGTGAGCGATTGCGCCCACTGGCTGGCGCTGCTCAGCGCAATGGTCTGGAGCGCCTCGGCCCACAGCGTGTGTGCCGGGGCGTATGGCACGTGATGGCCGGCATAGTCGGCGTGGCCGTCGTTATACTGCTTGAACGTGGCGCGCGTGTAGCCGTAGGCGGCGTTGATGGTGGTGCGCTCGGCGGGATGCACGCTGGCGGCCACCTCAAGGCCGCAGTGGCGCGTGCGCCCGGCGTTGGTCATCATGCGCCCGGTGGTGAGTCCCGGAGGGAACACGGTGAGCTGGCGGTCGCGGCAGTCAATCCAGTAGAGGCTGGCGTCGATGGCTATGCGACGCTGCCAGGCGGTGAGGTGGGTGCCCAGTTCCACGTTCCACGCGCGCTCGGGCCGGTAGCCCACCACATCGTCGACATCGTAGTTGCCGCCTATGCCCATCATGCGCATGAGGCGCTGCTGGAGCACGTCGCTGAACATCTGTGTGTTGAAGCCTCCGGCCTTGCTGCCACGGGCAATGGTGGCATGGAGGTCGGCATCGCGGTGGGCGTTGCCCAGGTGCAGGGTGGCCGTGAGGCGTGGCTGCAACTGGACGAAGTCTTTGGAGAGCGTTCCGTGGTCGTCGATGTCGATGGGCTGGTGGCTGTATACACTGCCCGTGGCGGCCTGCACGATGTCGTAGCCGGTGTGGGTGGCGCTGTGGTAGCTCAGCCGCGCGTGCTCGTAGTCGAGGCGCAGGCCGGCCGTGAGCGTGAGCCGGCCCCACTGCCGCGAGGCTTGGCAGTAGAGCGCCGCGCCCACAGTGGGCATGGTGAAATGGCTGCCGAGCACAAACTGCCGCGTGTCCCACACCACGGGATAGTCGGGCAGCGCGTCGTTCACGTGCCGCTCGATGAGCTCGGCGATGCCCGTGTCCTTGAAGGTGACGGGGGCGTCCATGCGCATGTGGCGGTAGTAGCCAAAGGCTCCGGCGAGCCAGTCGAGGTCAAGCGTGTTCTGGTTGCCGCGCACCACGAGGTCCTGCGTCACGGCGTGCTCGCGCCGCGCCTGCGTGAGTGTGAAGTAGGGCAGGGCGGTGAAGTCCTGGTCGAGCGTCATGTTGTCGTCGAGATACTGGTAGCTGGTGATGCTCGACAGCGTGGCGGCGTCCCAGCGCTTGGTGAGCGTCAGGCCGTCGGCGATGCTCGTCCGGCGGTAGAAGCAGGTGTCGTTGTAGGCGATTGTGCCGGTGCCCACCTGCTCGTAGGGGTAGCCGCCCTGGCGGCCGATGCCCAGCGCCGCCACATTGCTCAACAGCAGTGAGGAGTCGGGCATCCACTCCAGTTTGAAGCGTGCGTTGCCCATGCGCTCCCAGTCGGTGCGGCTGCTGTTGCAGGTGTTGCGGAATTCGCCACTGGTGCGGCCATAGCCGACGCTGACGCTGAACGCCAGGCGCTCGGTGGGGCGGGCGTAGTGGCTCAGCGCCGCGCGCAGCATGCCGTGCGAGGCGGCGGTGAGTAGCGCGCGCGTGCCCTGCCAGTTCATGGGCGAGAGGGTGTAGATGTTCATCACTCCGCCCAGCGTGTTGCGGCCGTAAAGGGTGCTCTGCGGGCCGCGCAGCATCTCGATGCGGGCGATGTCGGGAAGGTCGGTGTCGTAGTTCTCCTTGCACATCACCGGCACGTTGTCCACGTTCAGACCCACGGCGGGCTGGTCGATGCGTGTGCCGATGCCGCGCACGTAGATGGTCGACGTCATCCGGCTGCCGTAGTCGGGCTGGAACACGCCGGGCATCATCGCCGTGGCTTCCTTCACGCTCATGGTGCCGTTGCGCTCCACCTGCTGCCGGGTGACGATGGTGGCCGACGGGATGCCGGGCCGACGCGTGGTCTGCTTGATGGCCGTCACGGTCACGTCGGACAGATGCACCGAGTCGGCCATGGCGGCTTCGCCCGGCACGGCGGTGGCTGCGGCCGCCAGGCAGCAACCCAGCCACAGCATGAGGACAAATAGCGGTTTCACGCCGCAAAATTACTGCTTTTTCGCCACTTGCGCAATCCCCACTTGTGGTGACCCGCCTGTGACCCGCCTCTTGCCGATCCCAATGCCTCCGGCCCCGTGCAGCGCCCCTGTGGCTGAAGGCAAAAGGTCCCAATTTTCGTAATAAATATTAATAAATTTTTGTCGTTGAGAAAATAATGCTATTTTTGCCCCGAAAATAGTTGCGGGTTGAATCGCCAATCTGTTTGTTGACCGGAATTATTCATTCATATCAACCTTAATAATTTATTTACTTCAATGAGAAAATCTACTTTCCTGTTGATGGCCGTGGCTTTGCTGTCGTTGTGTGGCGCCTATGCCGCCCCGGTCACTCAACAGCAGGCTTTGAACGAAGCCACCGCCTTCGTGCAGCAGCGCCAGGCATCGCATGGAGCCCTGAAGATGGCCGCCCGTGCCCCGCGCGTGAAGGCTTCGGCCGACATGGGCTACTACTACGTGTTCAACATCGGCACCGACGAGGGCTTTGTGGTGGTGAGCGGCGACGACCGCACCAACCCCATCCTGGGCTTCTCGTTCGAGGGCTCGTTCGACGCCAAGCGCGTTCCCGTCAACATGCAGAACTGGCTCGACGGCTATGTGGCGCAGATGCGCGTGCTCGACACCATGACCGACGCCCAGGCAACTCAGGCGCTGGCCCTGCCACGGCGCACCCGCACCGTCGACACCCGCAATTCCATCGCTCCGCTCATCACCACCAAGTGGGACCAGGCAACCCCCTACTGGAACAAGTGCCCCGAGTTCATGAGCATCGATGAGAATGGCGACACAATTGGCGAACTTGCCTACACCGGCTGCGTGGCCACCTCCATGTCGCAGATCATGAACTACTACAAGTGGCCGGCACAGCCCACCAAGCCGATTGCGAGCTACACCTTCTCCTACCCCACCGGCACCTACAGCTATGCCAGCTTCACCACCGACGAGCTGCCCGTGACCACCTTCGACTGGGAGCACATGAAGGACAGCTACAACGGCAGCGAGGACCTGGTGTACACCGACGCCGTGGCCACGCTCATGCTCTATGTGGGCTGCGCCATCAAGTCGCAATACTATCTCTCGGCTACCGGCGCCTACACCGACGACATCCCCAAGGGATTCACCGAGTATTTCGCCTACGACCCGACGACCATCCAGATCAAGTTCCGCACCGACTTCACCCAGGAGGACTGGGACAACATGGTCTACCAGGAGCTGGTCGAAGGCCGCCCGATGGTTTACAACGGCACTGCCGGCAGCAGCGGCGGACACTCGTTTGTGTGCGACGGCTATGAGTATGGCAACTACTTCCACATCAACTGGGGTTGGGGTGGCATGGGCAACGGCTACTTCCAGCTGTCGGTGCTCAACCCACGCGAGAGCGGCATCGGAGGCGCGTCGAGCGCCGAGGGCTACAACATGAAGCAGAACGTGGTCATCGGCATCCAGCCCGGCGACCCCGCTGGCAGCGGGCAGCCCGAGCCGCAAGTCGAGGATGCCCTGACTGTGACCGGCATTGGCACCTACGGCACCTTCACGCGCGACAGCCAGTCGGAGGGATTCAGCATCTACAAGAACAAATACTTCACCCTCAACTATGCCGACCACGTGGGCACGCAGAAGCGCTACGACATCGGCGTGGCGTTCTACAACCTCGACGGCACTTTCCACTCCATGATCATCAACCGTGGCACCTACAGCACTGCGCTCACCTCGGCGCTCGGAAGCTTCTGGGCTTTGGGCAAGGACATCACCGACGCCCGCAACGCCGTGAAGATGGGCAAGGGCATGGTGGGCACCTACAACATCGTGCCCATGTACAAGCTCGAAGGCACCAGCGAGTGGAAACCCATGCTCGAGAGCGACCGCTACTACCTGGAGTGCACCATGACCGCCACTCAAGCCACCTTTGTGGCACACCCGATGCTCAACCTGCAAATCCAGGACATGGAGTTCGAAGGCGGCGAAAAGGTGGGCAGCCCCGAGCGCATCCACGTCACGCTCAAGAACAACAGCGCCGACCGCTTCTTCGGCGACCTGTATCTGCAATTCGGCAGCCAGCAAATCGACGAGTATTCGAGCTACACCACCGCCATCCAGGCTGAGGTGCTCGCCGGGCAGACGGCCACCGTCACCTTCAACGTCACGCCAGCCACCGCCGGCACGCAGACCATCCGCCTGTACTACGACGCCAACTGCTCGAATCAAGTGGCCGGAAGCGGCTCGGTGACCATCACTCAAAGCAGCGAGGCCGCCATGAACCTGGCCGTGGACATTCAGGCAGAGAACGCCGTCGACGGCGTGATCTACGACAGCCACGCACACTTCCGCGTCGACATCACCAACAATGGCACCGGAGAGTATAACAAATATGTGCTCGCTCCGCTGTTCATCGTCACCACCGACGAGAGCGGCAAGGTGAGCGGCGAGATGATCACCTACTCGCAAAGCTCGCTCAACCTGCAGCCCGGACAGACGAAGACGCTCTATTTCGACTTCAACAACCTGGCCTACGGCTCCACCTACTCGCTCAACATCTACGCCCGCAACGAGAACGACGAGCTGGTCAACATCGTCGTCCCCGGCAGCTCGGTGTTCTACCAGATTGAGCGCGGCCTCGTCACCTGGGACGGCTCGAGCATGACCGGCAACGGTGTGGCTGCCAGCGGCAACATCACCATCCCGGCCGACGCACTGGCCGCACGCCTCGAGGGGCTCAACATCACCTCGGTCACGCCCAGCGGCAACCCCAACACCATCTACCTGATTGGCGAGAACGAGCCGGTGCCCGCCGGCCTCGAGGGCCTGAACGTGGTGCGCGGCAACCAGGCCGAGCGCATCCAGCTCACCGATGGCTATGGCTACTTTACCCCGCAGAGCTTCACCGCGGCCGAAATCAGCTACAAGCGCACCTTCGCCAAGGCCCGCCGCGCTGGCGAGGCCGCTGCCTGGAGCACCATCGTGCTGCCCTTCGCGCCGCAGGCCATCACCGCCGACGGCGAGGTGACCTTGGCCGCCAGCCAGGATGCTGATGCCGACATGTGGGTGGTGCGCTTTGCCCAGGAGGTGGACAGCGTGCCCGCATTCGAGTGCGTGGCGCAGATGGAGGCCAACGTGCCCTACATCATCGCTGCCGCACAGAGCATCAAGGGGCAGCCTGTCACCTGGCAGGCCTCCAACGTCCTGCTCAAGGCCGAGCCTATCGCCTACACCAGTGGCGAGAACTACCTGATGGCTGGCAACTATGTGCCAAAGAGCATCGAGACCATCTATTTTGAGGACGTCTACGGCTCGCATGCTTCGCTCATGCGCAGCGCCGCAGTGCCCGCCTTCCGTGCCTATTTCGAGGCTCTGACCAATGTCTCCGACCACGGCCAGATCGACTTCCCCGGTGACGACTGGATGCCGGCAATCGTACTCGGCGACGTGAATCTCGATGGCAGCGTCGATGTCGAGGACGTCAACGCACTGGTGAACGTGGTGCTCCAGCGTGTGTCGGAGGGATACTACGGTGGCGACACCGACATCGACGGCAGCGGCATTGTCGACATCGAGGACGTGAACGCGCTCATCAACATCATCCTCGCGAACGGCTAAAAAGCATTTTCCTTATCTCATTGATCAATCCAGCCTTCCGGCAATCCGAAGCCGGAAGGCTGGATTGTGTATT
>CAMVDK010000105.1 GCA_947166165.1 uncultured Porphyromonadaceae bacterium | reverse complement strand
GTCCTTCTGTCGAAGGACGCCTTGTCGGTCACGCAGAATCACCGACGGCTGCCTTGACGGCGGTATGACTCGGCCAACTGGCCACGCCAAGGCGAGGCCCTACTGCCTTTCGGATTTGCGGCGTGTAGTGCTACCGAAGCGCACGTCGAATGACGTGCTGATTTCTTTAACCCCACATTAAGGAGCCGAGCGCCAAGGGCGGCAGCCATTGGCGCGGCGACGTATGTGGGGACGGTGGCCTCCGTCCGCAAATCTACGTCGAAAGACGTAGGATTTCCACCCCGTCGAGATTTCCGGATCGTTTGCATGCCCCGGGCGTCAGGTCACGCCCCTACAGTCCAGAACCCGACGCAACATCGTCGACATGCTGCGAGGGTAGGGCCATGACCTGTCATGGCCGGGTGGCCGAATCAAGTAGGGCCATGACCGTATTGCGTAATGCAAATAAAAACAACAAATTAAACAAATGCTTGACTCTGATGTCAATTTGTTCAATATGTTTAATTTGCTGTAAAAATATGCGTTATTTTGCCGGCGCGAGGTGGAAAAAATAGGGAGCGGACTTTGCTTTATTGCGCGATATGTAGTACTTTTGCAGTCCCTTTTTGCGCAAGGGCATTCTGGCCCGGGCGCAGGGGTGAGACTATGGCAATCGACGATAAAGAATCCCCCAAGCCTGCCGCCGAGGAGCAGCACGAGGAGCCCGAAGCCAAGGTGTGGTACGCCATCCGGGTGACCTACAACCGCGAGATGAAGGTGAAAGACGACCTTGATGCTCGCGGCATTGAGTGCTTCATCCCCATGAAGTATGCGCTGGTGGTGCGTCGCGGCCGTCGCGTGAAGCGCCTGGTGCCCACCATTCACAACCTCATCTTCTTCCACATCGAGCCAAGCGCGATGAAAGCCTACAAGGCATCCACTCGCCTGCCCATCCGCTACATCATGAACCCCGCCACCAAGCGGCCTGTGGTGGTGCCCGACGGCCAGATGCGCAGTTTCATCGCCGTGGCCGGCACCTGCGACGAGCAGCTGGAGTATGTGAAAGTGGACTCGCGCAAGTTCAAGCGCGGCGACCGCGTGCGCATCGTGGGCGGACCCTTCGAGGGGGCCGAGGGCGTGCTGCGGCGCGTCAGGGGCAGCCAGAGGGTGGTGGTGAGCATCGAGGGTGTGGTGGCCGTGATGACCACCGACATTCACCCGTCGCTCATCGTCAAAGTGTGAGCCGGGGGGGGCGACCGCCGCGCAAAACTGAGAATAATCAAGCCGCGCCAGGCAGCGATTCCGATTTCGCTGCCCGGCGCGGCTGGATTTTTGACGGTGGGGGCCCGTGTGTGTTACTCAGGCTTTGCCCATTCGAGGTTCCAGATGCTCACTCGGTCCTTGTTCTGGTCGAGGCCGTTGGGGCACAGGTTGGTCAGCTCGATGGTGAAGTCGCCGGTCACGTTGAGCTGCTCGTTGAACTTGTAGACGGCAAACTTCTCCGGGTTGTCGTTGGTCACCGTCCAGCTCTTGAGCGTCTGCCCGCCCTGCTTGACGTCGACGCGGAACGAGATCTTGTTGTCGGTGTAGGCGATGCCGTAGCTGAAGCTCAGGCGGGTCATTCCGCCGGCAATGGTGGGCGAGACAATCGTGCCCGGCGCGCTGGTCTTGCCGTTCATCGTCACGGCCATGGCGTAGCTGCTTGGGTCGGTCGACATGTTGCCGATGAAGATGAAGGTGGGGTTGTTGTCTTCGGTTCCACCGGTGAGCAGGTTGCAGTTGGTGGCCGTCCATCCCAGCGAACTGGTGTAGGTGCCATAGGTACCCTTTGCCGAGCCGCCGTTCATGGTCTCGAAGTCGGCGCGGTTGTCGGGCAGCTCAGGGCTGGGGCCCGGGCCGGGTTCCGACCCGCCTTCGACGTTGAACTTCACGTCGTCGAGGCACCAGGTGGCGTAGTTGGCGTCGGTGGTGGCGCTGTAGAGGAAGCCGATGTAGTAGGTGCCGTCGAACGCGCTCAGGTCGATGGCTCCGCTCTCGGCCCAGCTGGAGTAGCCGCTGGCCACGGCTGTGGCGAGCGTGGGATTGAGCTTGACCTTGGTGGCCGTGGTGGGGTCGCTGGTGGAGAGCACATAGACCTCAAATTTGGTGGTCGTGCTGCCATAAGCGTTCACCTGGGTGCGGAAGCTGAGGGTCTTCTTGGCGGCCTTCTTGATGTCGAGCGCCGGGGTGATGAGCCACGACTCGAAGGGAGCCGTGCCCCGGTAGCCGGTCATGGCGGCGTAGTAGTTGTTGTCGAAACTGGGGGTGTACCAGGCCTTGTCGCCCTGCACCTGCAGGTTGATCCAGTCGGCGGGGATGGCCTTGCCCTCGAAGTTCTCGTTGAGCGTGGTCACACCTCCGGTGGCCACCGACATCTTGAACTCGCTTGTCGAGCCGCTGTTGCCGGTGATGCCGCCCATGCCCATCACGGTGGCAAAGGTGCCCTTGAGCCAGATCTGGGTCTTGTAGACGGCGTCGTTGTCGTGCAGGTTGGCCTGCTCGCGCAGCTTGGAGCCCTGAGGCAGTTCAATCATGATGCACTTGGTGTAGTCGGTCACGTCGGCAGCGTCGGCAATCACCAGGGTGTTGGCGAGCGTGGTGGGGGCCTTCCACTCGATGTCGGCATTGCTCTTCACCTCGGTGACTTCGGGGGCCACAGCTCCCACCACATAGCCGGTCACCCAGCCTGAGCGCTGGGAGTTCATCTTCTCGAGCGCCTCGGCCACGGTGTAGGGGTCGCCGGCGGTGCCCTTGGTGCTGTTCTCGAAGCCGATGCAGTCGGCAAGGTCGCGGATAACGAGTTTCCATTGGTCGGAGCCGGTCATCTGCAGCACGCCCACCACGTCGCCGGTGCCCAGCGGCAGCGGCTCGGCGCGGAAGTCGGCATAGTTGCTGTTGGCCACGGTGATGGAGTGCCCCTCGCTGTCGGAAAGGGTGCGGTTGGTGGTGGCGTCGGCGGTGGCGAAGGGGGTCTGGCCGTCGGCGGCATCCCACTTCACACCCTGGAACTTCACGAGCTGTCCCTGGAACTTGAGCTGCGTCTCACGGTCGCTGTGGCCCACGATGTCGGTGATGTTGGCCACCACGGGCACCACCTTCTCGGCGTCGGGCAGGCCGTTGATTTCCACAAACTCCTTCATCAGCTCCAGCGGCATGCGTCCGGCTTCCCACACGCTCTGCGCGGCATACCACTCAGGCTGGCCGATGAGGTACTGGCCGTTGTACTTGCCAATCCAGCGGTTCTTCATGTTGAGCACCACTTCCTGGCCCACGCGGTAGGTGGTGTAGGTGCTGCTCGCGTCGACCGACAGGCCGATGCCGCCCGTCTCGTCCTGGATGAAGATGTACTTGTAGATGTTTCCACTCTCATCGTTGGCGCTCACGTAGCCGTGAATCACGACGTCGTCCTTGATGGTGTCGCAGAAGTTGCGGGCGTCGTTCCAGTACTTGGCCTTGAATTCGGCGATGGTCATGTTGGGCGTGTGCGTGGCGGTGGGGGTCACCAGGGGTGGCACGTCGAAGTCGTCGTTGCAACCCACGGCGAGCACAGCCATCAGCATGAGCCATACAAATTGATTGATACGTTTCATAGTCGTTTATCTTGTTTTGTTATTTATTCTAATATGGTGGTTAATGGGTTGCTCAGAACCGGAATCCCAGGTTGAGGAAGAGTTTGAAGCCCTGGGCGTAGTAGTACTTGTTGGGATACTTACCCGATTGGAAAGTGCCGAAGTCAAACTCGCCGGTCTTGGCGTTGTAGGTCTGACGTCCCTGCTGATAGCCACCCGTCATAATCTTGGTGTTGTTGAGGATGTTGTTCAGGTTCAGGTTGATGTTGATGGAGTAGCGGCGCTTGATGTAGATCACATGGCCGATGCTGGCGTCGAGGGTGAAGGCGTCGTTGAGTCGCTCCTGGTCGGCCAGATAGCGAGCCATGCCCTCGAGGTGCTCCATGCTGGTGGCTTGCGTGTAGAGCGTGGGGATGACCTCGTGGCGGATGGGCGACATGTCGATGTAGGCGCGGCCCATCCACGTGCCGCTCAGCTCAAAGTACCAGTTCTTGGGGGCGGCCCAGTTGATGGCTGCCGTGTAGGCCTCCTGCGGGGTGCCGCTCACGTAGTAGTTCTTCAGGTAGACGGTGGTGGTGATGTCTTCCTGCGTGCCGTTCTCGTAGCTGCGCGTGCCCGTGGGGCGGTTCTTGTACTGGTAGCGCGCAAAGTTGGCCGCGCCGCTCAGCGTGATGCTCGGGGTGAGTTTGAAGCTCAGACCCAGTTCAATGCCCTTGTACACCTTGTGGACATTGGTGAGCGAATAGTTCATGAAGGTCTTGTACTGGTCGTCGTAGTATCCCGTGCGCTCGGTGGCTCCGCGCTGGTCGGTGTAGAAGGCCGTGATGGTTCCCGAGAAGCGACGGTAGTTCCAGTTGTAGCGCACGTCGCCGCTCCAGATGGCCTCGCTCTTGAGGTCGGCAATCACGTCGTCCTTGGTGCGTGGCGAGATGTAGGCGTTGTTGGGCAGCGGGGCATGTGTGCCGTAGTAGATGCGCATCACAAAGTTGTTGCGCCCATTCAGTTTATAGGTGGCGATGGCCTTGAAGGCTGCATTCACAAACTCATGCTTCTGTCCGCGACCATAGGAGTTCTCGGGAGCGCGGCCGTTGCGCATCTTGCCATCGCGCTGGAAACGCGTGTAGGTGGCCTGCAGGGCGTAGGCCACATCCCAGTGCGTGGTGTTGAACACCATCTGCTTCCAGATGCGCGCCTGCCACGAGTCGATGTTGTAGTCGTAACCGAAGCGGTCGCCTTTCACCACGCGGCGGTTGGGGTTGTTCAGGTCGTTTTGCGCCAGATTGGGGTTGTCGGGGAAGTCGCGTTCGGCATACTGGTCGACGTCGGTCCAGAATCGGCCGCCGAGCAGGTCTTTCACCGTCTGGTAGTACGACGAGCGGGTGAAGTTGCCGCTCACGCCGCCTTGCAGCGCGGTGACGTCGGTCAAATTGATGTCGATGGTGCTGTTCAGTGCCCAACTGGCCTGGTTGCTATGACGGTTGCCCAGCATGTAGGTGGCGCCGCGCTCAGTACCGCTCTGGTCGGCATCGTAGTTGTTGAGTTGGTTGGTCTGATAAATGCGGTCCCAGTTGATCTGCCGCACGTCGTCGCCACCGGTCCACAGGTTATAATAGGGCTCGAATCCAGGTGTTCCGCTGTAGTAACTGGGCAGGTAGCGGTAGTAGTCGGGACGTGGGTCGGGAGCATCGTTCCAGTTCAAGGCACTTGAGGCGTAGAACGACTTGTGGAAGGCCGCACCGGTGTTGAGCGAGGTGTTGATGTCGGGTTTCCATATCCAGTTCACGATCACCGTGGGGTCGAACGCCTCCACCACGCGCGAGTTGCGCTTCTTGCCGTTCTGCCAGCCCCAGTTGGGGTTGTAGAGGTTGGAGCCGGCCAGGTCGTAGGCCTCCTGCACCACGGCGGTGTTGCTCGCGCGGCGCGTGGGGGCGCCGAAGGTGGTGATGTTCAGGCTGTGCTGCTGGTTGAACACCTTCTGCGCCGCGATAAAGTAGCCCACGCTGTGGTAGAACGAGCCCGGGATGATGCCCTCGTCGGCATAGCGTCCCACGGCGCTGGCCGCCAGCGCCCAGCCGTTGTTCATCAAGCCGGTGCTGTAGGTCACCATGCCGCGCCACTTGTAGTTGCCGTTGGTGAAAGCCAGGCTGGCGCGCAGCCCCGGGGCGAAGTCCTTGGCATAGGTGGTGATGTTGGTGGCTCCACCGATGTCGCCGAAGCCGAACCGCACCGCCGCCAGCCCCATGCCGGTGGCCTTGTTGCGGAATGCCTGGTTCAAGCCGCCGGTCATCGAGTAGTTGAACCGGCCGCGCACGGCATCGTTGAAGTTGATGCCGTTGATCGACGTCTGCGTGTACTCGGTGTTGTAGCCACGCATGCGGAACCGCATCACGCTGAAGCGATAGCTCGCCGCCTGGTAGAAGGGGTCGTCGTTGGTGCCCGTGAGCAGTCCCACGGCCTGCGAGGCGCCTTCCTCGTCCTCGAGTTGGCTCTCGTTGAGCGTGATTTCGTTGTTGAAGTCTTGAAGATCCTGCGAGCCCGCATACGAGGGTTCGATGCGCACAACGCCCAGGTCTTCAATCACGCCGGCGGTCATCGTCACCGGGCGCATCGCGTCCTTGTAGCCGTAGGCGAGCACAAGCAGCACGTCGCCGCCAGGCTGAGCGTCGGTGATGCTGAAGTGGCCTTCGGGATCGCTCACCACGGTGTTGCCTTGGCCATCAAGGATGACAGTTGCCCCAGAGAGGGGGGCGCCTGTCTTTGCGTCGACCACCACACCGCTCAGCCCGGTGTGCTGTGCAAGCACCGTCAGCCACGCGAAGAGTGATAGCAGAGTGAAGAGTTTCAGTCTCATAAGGGTTTAATTTATGGTTTAATCTAGTTATTACGTCAATGGTGCAATCCACTCGCATGGGCGTTAGGTTAAATTAACGAAAAATCGGCCTGCTGAAAGCGTGGGTTGCTAAAATTTTCCAAAGTTACACATAATTTTTAGAAAACGCCCCAAAAGTGGCCGCAAAAAATCGCCAGACGCCCAAATTGCCCTCATTTTCGCCTCATTTTCGCCTCGCATCCCCCCTTCAAGGCCAAAAATGGGTGTTGACGGCCTGTAAACGCTGGAACACTGAGGCCGCCGCAGTCTTTCCCGGACCTTTTCCGCTGCTGTGAAAAAAATGTGCATTGTGCTTTGCGCATTGTGCATTATTTACTACCTTTGCAGGTTGGAATCAAATAGCATCAAAATGAATACTGACAATCACACCTCGCCGGAGTCGGCACGCGCGCTCTATGTGGTGACCGGAGCCACCGACAACATGGGCTCGCTCATCGCGCGCCGGCTGGCCGAGCAGGGCAAGCCGCTGCTGCTGGCCTGCCGCAATATGGATAAGGCGCAGCACTTCGCCGACAAACTCAAGACCACCACGCGCAACTCCGATATCCAGTGCCTGCAACTCGACCTGGGCTCGTTCGACCAGGTGAACGACTTTGTGGCCCGCCTCAAGGCGTTGGGAAGGCCGGTGGCCGCGCTGGTCAACAATGCCGGCACGCTGCCCCGCCACAGCCGCCTGTCGCCCGACGGCTACGAACACACCATCCAGGTCAACTTCCTGAGCACGGTGCTGCTCTCGATGGCCGTGTATCCGCTCATGACCGAGGGCGGACGCATCATCCTGTCCACCTCCATCTCGCGGCGGCTGGTCTCGCTGCCCTACGAATTCCCGGCAGTGTCGCACTTCACCCAAATCGGGGCCTACGCCCAGAGCAAACTGGCCTTGACGCTCTTCTCCATCTACATGAGCACCGTGATGAAAACACGCCGTGTGAATGTGAATTGCGTCAATCCCGGCGTCATCAAGACCGGCGTGCTGGCACTGCACCGCTGGCTCGACCGGGCTGCCGACTACTTCGTCAACCCGCTGCCCGACCCCGAGGCCGGCGTCATCCCCACACTCCGGGCGCTCGAGTCGAACGACACAGGCTTCATCTTCGAGGGGCGCGACAAGCAGACCAAGACCTCCACGGTGCTCAAGAACCGCGACGTGTTCATCAAGTTGTGCAACGACACCATGCGCATCATCAAGAAACACCTGCCCGCCGATGCTGAGGCTTAGTGACACCGACCGCCTCGACGCCGGCACCCGTGTGGCCACCATAGGCATGTTCGACGGCGTGCACCTGGGTCATGCCACCCTCATCGGCGAACTCATCGCCCAGGCCCGGGCCACGGGCCGCCGGTCGCTGGTCATCACCTTCACCCGTCACCCGCAGCACGTGCTGCGCGACGGCGGCGACCGCGTGCGCATGCTCCAGACGCTCGACGACCGCCTGGCGGCCATCCAGGCCCTGGGCCCCGACGAGTTGCTGCTGCTCGACTTCACGCGCGAGCTGGCCGCCACCGGCAGCCGAGCGTTCATGCAGCTGCTCCACGACCGCTATGGCGTGGCAGCACTCATCGTGGGCTACAACCACCGCTTCGGCCACGACCAGCCCATGCCCCTGAGCGAATATGCCGCCCTGGGGCGCGAGGTGGGCGTGGAGGTGACCAAGGCCCCCGAATATCTGGGCGAATACGCCCCGGTGAGCTCCACCATCGTGCGCGGACTCATTGCCGCCGGCAAGGTGGCCGATGCCATGCACTGCATGGGCCGCCCCTACCGCCTGGCGGGACGAGTGGTGCACGGCTTCCACAACGGGCGGGGCATCGGCTTCCCCACGGCCAACGTGGGCGCCATCGACCCCGACCTCATCCTGCCGCACAACGGCGCCTATGCCGTGATGGCGCACGTCGACGGACAGCAGTACCAGGGCATGGTGAACGTGGGCACCCGGCCCACACTCGACAACGGCCCGCAGCTCTCGGTGGAGGTGAACATCTTCGACTTCGGCGGCGACATCTACGGCCACCCCATCGCACTCGAGTTCATCGGCTTCCTGCGGCTGGAGTTCAAGCTCGGCAGCATCGACGAGCTGCGGCAGCAGCTGTCGCGCGACCGCGACAAGAGCCGTGCCATTCTGGACGCTTATAAAACGAAACACCCTAATTGAACATCGATATGGAAATCATCAACCTGAGCAGCCAGCCGTCGCTGGTGAGCCAGTTCATGGCCGAGTTGCGCGACGCCCATGTGCAGCGCGACCGCCTGCGCTTCCGCACCAACGTGCGCCGACTGGGGCAAATCATGGCCTACGAGATGAGCCGCCGCCTGCGGTTCAAAGCGGCCCGGACCGTCACCCCGCTGGGCACAGCGGCCACCCACCTGCTCGACGACCAGGTGGTGCTCGCCACCATTCTGCGCGCCGGGCTCCCCTTCCACGAGGGATTCCTGAGCTACTTGGACAACGCCGAGAACGCCTTCGTGAGCGCCTACCGCAAATACCGCCCCGGCGGCGACGACTTCGACGTCCACATCGAGTATATCGCTTGCCCGCCCATCGGCGGCAAGACGCTCGTCATTGCCGACCCCATGCTCGCCACCGGAGCCTCGATGGAACTCGCCTACCGCGCCCTGCTCACCAAAGGCACCCCCGCCCACGTGCATGTGGCCAGCATCATCGCCACCGACCAGGCCATCGACTTCGTGAGCCGCCATCTCCCCGCCGAGAGCACCACCATCTGGACGTGCGACGTCGACCACCAGCTCAACGACCACAGCTACATCATCCCCGGCCTGGGCGACGCCGGCGACCTGCTCTACGGCAAGAAGGAATGACCATACCACACCCACCGCTTTTCCAGAAACCAAACCAACTTTAACAATATCAACAAAATGAAAAAGACAATGCTTTATCTGGCAGCACTGCTGTGCTGCATGTTCACCCTGGCTGCTTGCGGCAGCGACGACGACGAGCCTCAGGCAACAGCAACGGGTACCTACTCCATCACCTTCGGCCCCGACTTCTTCAAGGCCGCCAAACACGTGAACATCTACTACAAGGGCGACAACGGCGTCGACAAGAACGATGTCGTCACCTCGGGCGAATCGTGGACCAAGAAGGTGACCAGCAACCGCTTCCCCGCCGAACTGGGATTCAAGGTGGTGGTCGAGCCGCGCGAAGAGGATGAACTCACACAGGAAACTTACAACATCGAGGTCAAGGCTTCCATCGCCGGCGCAGTGACCACCGGTGGCTCGTTCAGCAACAGCCAGACGCTGATTTCCGGTCCTCAAGTGCCGAAAGACCAAGTGCTCCGCATTCTCGGCCGCTACAAGGAGAGCAGCTACGGCTACAAGCTGGGTCGCGACGGCAATGCCACCCAGTACACCCCCTCGTTCTGACACTCCGAAGCCCATTCAAGCAGCGCGGCCGGAAACTCGCCACCAATCGACGAGTTCCCGGCCGCGCCCATTTGCCCCACGCCCCGGCATGGCCGGATGACCGAAGCAAACCGGTGGCAGTAGGGCCTCACCCCGGCGAGGCCGGATGACCGAAGCAAACCGCCGACAGCCCTGCGACTGTAGGGGCGTGACCTGTCACGCCCGGGTGGCCGCGGCATACCGAAGCATCTTTTGCGCCCTTCGGGCGGAAATTTATCAAATCTTTTTCAAATCTAACAAAAGTATTAATTAAAAATTATGGAAAGATTTGAATAGATTTGATTAATTTCCCGCCGATAGGCGGCC
>CAMVDK010000104.1 GCA_947166165.1 uncultured Porphyromonadaceae bacterium | reverse complement strand
GTCTACTGCCTGGAGCACATCGACTTCGCCGACGTGCGCGGCCAAGGGCCGGAGGTGCGCAACTGCCACATCAACATCGGCAGCGGCCGCGAGGTGACCATCCGCCAGCTGGCCGAGCTGGTGCAACGCACCGTGGGCTTCGAGGGCACCATCGATTGGGACGCCACCAAACCTGACGGCACCCTGCGCAAGCTCACCGATGTGAGCCGCCTGCACAGCCTGGGCTGGAGCCACCGCATGGAACTCGAAGACGGCGTGCCCGCGCTCTACCAGTGGTATCTGCAAAGCATCGTTCAACCCTGACGCTAATTCTCACTATAACTGAAAGCAAAATGCCCCATAAGGTAACATCGATTGAGTCGCTCATGCGGCAGCTGCAATCCACCGCACAACCTCTGGCAGCCACCACTGCCTCGCTGGGCGACAAAGAACAGTTCCTGTTCAAAATCGCATTTGAGCCCGACAGCATGACGCTCGCCCAGGTCACCACCGTCGACCACCGCGGGCGCGCCATGGTTGTCGACCCCAGCCGTGTGGGCGAGCGTGAAGGACTGATGCTGCGCACCCTCGACCACATCCACCGTCAGCTGGAGGGCAACGTGTGGGGCGAACCCGACCCCAAGCCATACCTGTGCCGCCACCCGCTGCTGCTCCAGCGGCTGCTCGACTGCGACAACCTCGTGGGCGAGGACATGCGGCCGCTGGCCGTGCGTCCCTACGGCCGGTCGCTGCTGCTCGTGCTCGACGAGCAGGGCGACAACTACCAGGCCTCGTTTGGCGTGAACGACCCCGACAAGGGGCTACTCACCGGCGTGCGCCTGCTGGGCGAAGGATGTGCCATTGCCGGGCAGGGCATCTACCCCATCAAGCCGCTGGGCGCGCAATACGACACCATCCAGCAGTTTGTGATCACCTTCGCAAAACCGCAGCTCGACATCTACCTGTCGGCACTCTACTCCTATCTGACCAACATCGAAATCCACAAGCTGCCCTACAAGGTGCAGCACATCGCGTCGATGGCCACATCGGTGCCCACGCTGGTGTTTGAGAGCGTCGACTCCGACATGACGCTGGGCATGCGTCTGACCGCATCGGCCGAAGGCGAGGGCGAGATGGACCGCTCGCTGCTCACCATGCAGGTGAACGTCGACCACAACGCGCGGCTGGTCACCATGCGCCACGTTGAGCGGGCCGACCTCACCGAAGAGGCCAAGTTCCTGTGGTCGGTGCTCTCGCAATGCGCGCCATCGAAGGCCGCGCTACGCGAAGTCTACGTCGAGCAGTACGACACCCGGGGGGTGGCCGGGCAGCCCGGCACGCATCACTACTACTACAGCCTGCCGCCAGTCATCGCCAGCGCGTTTCTCACCACCGGGCTGCCCGCCATCCTGGGCCGCTACAACCTGGTGGGCAGCGACAAGCTGCTCGACTTCAAAGTCAGGCCCGTCAAGCCCCGGCTCAACGTGACCATCAACTCGGGCATCGACTTCCTCGAAGGCAAAGCCACGGTCGACATCGACGGACAGATGATGAACCTGGCCGAGCTCATCGCGCAGTACAAGAAGCATCGCTACGTGGCGCTCACCGACGGCAACCGCGCCCTCATCGACGACAAATTCATGCAGCGGCTGGTGAGGCTGTTCGACCGCGCCACTAAGAAGGACGGCAAGGTGCGCATCTCGTTCTTCGACCTGCCCGAGGTGGAGGCCATGCTGGGCGAGCAGCTGCAGGGAGCAGCCGTAGAGCGAAGCCACCGTGTCTACGAGGGCTTCAACCGCCTCGCCACCCAGCGAATGCACTTCAATCAGGTCAACGCCACGCTGCGCAGCTACCAAAAGGAGGGCGTGAAGTGGATCAACTACCTCTACGAGAACAACCTGGGCGGCTGCCTGGCCGACGACATGGGCCTGGGCAAGACGCTTCAGACCATAGCCATGTTCGCGCGCATCTATCCCAAGGTGAGCCAGCCCTCGCTCATTGTGATGCCCCGCAGCCTGCTGTTCAACTGGGAGAACGAGCTGCGCCGCTTTGCCCCGCAGCTCACCTTCAGCATCTACTACGGCCCTCAGCGCAACCTCGCCGAGGCGCTCAAGAGCCAGCTCGTGCTCACCACCTACGCCCTCGTGCGCAACGATGTGAAGCAGTTCATCGAGCACGAGTTCCACTATGTGGTGCTCGATGAGTCGCAGAACATCAAGAACGTGGGCGCGCAGGCCACCAAGGCCGTCACCCTGCTCAAGGCCAAGCACCGCCTGGCGCTCAGCGGCACGCCCATCGAGAACAACCTCACCGAGCTGTACTCGCTGTTCCGCTTCCTCAACCCCGCCATGTTCGGCTCGGTGCAGGAGTTCAACGCCAAGTATTCCGTCCCCATCCAGCGCGATGGCGACAGCGAGGCGGCGGCCACGCTGCGCCGCAAAGTGTTCCCGTTCATCCTGCGGCGGCTCAAGCGCGATGTGCTCACCGAGCTGCCCGCGCGCACCGACCAGACGCTCACCGTGGAGATGAATGCCGACCACCAGCAGTTCTACGAAGCCCGCCGGCTGTTCTACGAGGAAATGATACACGGCGAGCTCAGCAAGCGGGGCATCGAGGGTGCGCAGTTCCTCATGTTCCGGGCGCTGAGCGAATTGCGGCAGGCCGCCTCCATACCCGAAAGCCTCACCGACGGACAGGTGAAAGGCGCCAAAATCGACCCGCTGCTCGAGAGCATGACCGAGGCCATCGAGGGAGGCCACAAAGTGGTTGTGTTTTTCAACTTCATCGCCGGCATCGAGCTGGTGGGGCAGTGCCTCGACAAGAATGGCATCGACTATGCCGTGATGACCGGCTCGACCACCGACCGGCGCACCGTTGTGGAACGCTTCCAGAACGACCCCCAATGCATGGCGCTGCTGATGACCATCAAGACCGGAGGCGTGGGACTCAATCTCACCGTGGCCGACACCGTCTACATCTTCGAACCCTGGTGGAACAAAGCCGCCGAGGAGCAGGCCATCAACCGCCTGCACCGCATCGGCCAGAAGGCCAAAGTGCTCAGCTACTCCATCATTGTGCACGACACCATCGAGGAGAAAATACGCCAACTGCAGCAGCAGAAGGTTGAACTCACCGACGCCATCATCTCCAGCGACTCGGCCATGAGCAAGCACCTCACCGAGGAGGACATCCGCTTCATCCTGTCGTGACCATCATCCCCAAGCCGCTTCGCCCCTGCGGGCAGATGGCCTAAAACGCTGTTTCATTCGTCAATCATCCCTAACTATGGATTCCATCATCTTCTATTGCAACAACGCGCAAGTGTCGGCCATTGCCAATAAGCTGAACTACATCTATACACAAAACAGGCTCGAACACATCATGACGCAAGACATCTTGCCCATGGTCCGCCGCCAAAGCGTGGTGGTAGAGCAGGTCGACGCCGATGGCCCCATCCACATGGAACTGGGCAAATGGTTGAAAGCCAACCTGCGCCGGAACACTGGTTTCAGCAAGAGCACAATGATGGCCATAATGGCGCTCATCCTGAGCGACAAGCGCAACTTCAGCACCTGGATGTCGCAGCTGCCAACGGGCACGCAGCAGCTGTGGAGCCAAGTACTGAACAACCTGACAATCAACTACAAAGATGCCGACCGGCTCACCGGCAACGAGTCGGCACAAGATAATCGGCGTTACTTCAGTTCCTATTCGATTAAATCGAAAGTCAGTGTGCTATACCCTTGGTTTGACACCTTCACCGTGCATTCCTTCGATGGTTTCGACATCTATCTCGCACTGAACCGGGAAATCTACTCACTGGTGGCGCCGATGATGATGCAATTCTCGCTGGACGATTGTTTTGTCACCGACCGCGTGGAGCGTGTCATTTTCAACGCCGAAGCCGAATCGCTGTACAACGTGCCCGCCATCCAGTCGCTCTATGCGCAAGGAGTGCTCTCCATAGGCAAGACTAAACTGGTCATGAAAACCGCCATCAAGAAGCTGGCTGGCATGAACATGACCCCGCTCCCTATGCCCGACAGAATCGAGGAGCCCAACCTGCGCGAGCAAGCCATGGGCCTGTTTGTGGCCTCGGCCGCACGCCACCACTTGAGCAGCAAAGACAAAAGCCTCGATGTTGCCCCTCCAATACTCATCAAGATCATGGCCGACGAACTGAAGCATGCCCAGTCGGATTTGTTCTCCGTAGCCTCCTGCTTCCTCGACGGCACCCGATACACCGAACAATGCGGCACAACTATCCAATGGCTGCTATGGCTCCTGGAAAAAATCCTCACACTGGATGCCGACGAGTGGATGGACGTCGATGCGCTGTTCCCGCTCGGCGCGTTACTGCTGGGAAAAAACATCTACGCCCTTTGGGCCTGCGGCACACCCGACGATTTCCGAACCAACCGATATACCGGAGTTCAAATCACCATCGCCAACATGGCTCGCGAGGTTGGAGTGTCCATGCTGCGCGGCCTCATCGCCGTCTTGGCGAGCGTGGGCCTGGTCGAACTGGCCACCGTCGATGGCCGCCACACCCCGGCCAGCACTCCCTTCGACGCCTTCGACGCCTTCCGCCTCACGGCGCTCGGACGCTACGTCTACGGCATCGACAACGTGTATGAGGCGCAGGAAGCCGGCAGCACGGACATCGAACCCGACTTCGAGGCCTCGGCCACGCACCTCATCGTCAGGGCGCTCAAACCATCCTCACCCTATGTGCAAATTCTGCGCACCATGGCCACCGATGTGGGCAACAACCGATGGTCGTTCACCTCCAAGAGCTTCCTCACCGGATGCTCGACGCTCAACGACGTCAACCGCCAAATCGACCTCTTCAAACAGTACATCTGCTCCGAACCCACCCAGGTATGGCTCGACTTCTTCGATGCGCTAAAGCAGCAGGTGCAACCGCTCAAACCGGAGTCGCTCGTCCACTACCGCATGTACAGCGTCGACCCGTCGAACCGCCAGTTGCTCCAGTTGCTCGACAGCGACCAGCGGCTGCGCCAGTTCATTCTGCGCGTCGACGGCTACCGCCTCCTGATCAGCAACAACAACTACCAGCGCTTCACGGCCCGCCTCAAGGAACTGGGCTACCTTGTCTGAAGCCCACCGTCTGCGGCGCGGTCGCCACCCTGGCACTAGCAAGCCATGCGTCTGTGCATCTTTCGAAATCGCATGGGTTCCTCTTTGCTTCTCTTTCCAACGACAATGCAGAGGGTGATGTGCGAACTGAAGCGCGAACTGCAAAAAAATGATAATTTTTTGGCAAAAATTTTGCCATGTGGGGCGAAAGCACTACTTTTGCACCGCATTTCCAAAATGCGGGTGCTTAGCTCAGCTGGTTTAGAGCGCATCCTTGACAGGGATGAGGTCACCTGTTCGAATCAGGTAGCACCCACAGCATAAGATTTAATAATTTTTCATGACGAAAGGCAGTTTTATCGGGAGATAAGGCTGTTCTTTTTTTTGCGAGGCCATCGATGCCTTGCCCCTGCCGCTGGACACTCAGTTGCAGGTGTCCCACTTTTACGGATTCAGAAAACCTGCAAGATGCCACGGCTTTGCTCCAGCCCGCACCACCCCACTCCATTCGTAAGGCCCATAGTGCCGAGGGCGTTTTAACACCATTAAGTTAACGCCGTTAAAACTCGCGCGCTGCACGGCGTTTAGCGAATAATTCACTATCTTTGCAGCGCAAAAAAGTGTATCGACAACACCGATGTTGACATTGGCCCGCACTACCGACCATCACACTGCCCCGTATCGTGCTCGATGCGAGGCGTTTGACGTTTATATTGAGGGCCGAAATCAGTCTTCAACGAACCAGTTTCACACCCTACCGCTGACCATGGGTGTAGCCCCTACGCCCAGATGTAACTGAACGCGAATAAACCAACAAATTGTTTCATTAATAACTATCAGTAATGTTCAAGAGATTTCATTTCCTGTCGTTCATTGTCATGGTCTTGATGGCCATCGGCATGAATGCGCAAGTGACCACCTCGGCACTGTCGGTGAAGGTGACCGACGACGCTGAGGAAGCCCTCATCGGTGCCACGGTCACGGCCACGCACATCCCCTCGGGTACGAAGTACCACGCTTCGTCGAACCTCGACGGTCTGGCCCACATCCAGGGTATGCGTTCTGGCGGCCCATACCGCGTTTCGGTGAGCTACATCGGCTTCGAGCCTCGCACCGTTGAGGGTGTGGTGCTCGAACTGGCCAACACCTACAACCTGAGTGTGCACCTGAGTGCGTCGGCCAGTCAGCTTGGCGAGGTGGTGGTCATCGGCCAAGGCTCCAAGTTCAGCAACGAGCGCATGGGAGCCACCACCAACATCACCAGCGCGCAGCTCACGGCGCTGCCCACGGTGACGCGCAGCCTGACCGAGGCTACCCGCCTGTCGCCCTACGGCGGCAACGGCTTGACCTTCGGCGGTGTGGACGGCCGCACGTCGAATTTCACCGTCGACGGAGCCAACTTCAACAACAACTTCGGCCTTAACGACGGTCTGCCTGGCGGCGGCAACCCCATCAGCATGGAGGCCATCGAGGAGATGCAGGTGGTGATTTCGCCCTTCGATGTCCGTCAGACCAACTTCATTGGCGGTGGCGTGAACGCCATCACCAAGAGCTGTACGAACACCTTCAACGGCAGCGCCTACTTCTTCCACCGCAACGAGAACATGCGCGGCGACGCTGTGGAGCGCTCGCAAATCGGACAAGCCCGCGAGAAGAGCCAGTACACCACCTGGGGCCTCACTCTGGGCGGACCCATCATCAAGGACAAGCTGTTCTTCTTCGTCAACGGCGAGTTGACCAAGCACCCCACCATCGCCAACCAATGGACGGCATCGACCGACGGCGTGGGCAACGCCGAGCAATACATCTCGCGCACCTCGCTGGCCGACCTGCAGCGCGTGAGCGAGTATGTGAGGAACAAGTACGGCTACGACACCGGCTCGTGGACCAGCTTCCCCGCCGACGAGAAGAACTACAAGATTCTCGCCCGCATCGACTGGAACATCAACTCGATGCACCACCTGGCCCTGCGCTACAACTACACCAAGAACCGCTACTGGCAGAACCCCAACGGCACATCGATGGACGGAGGCTCGCGCATGCCCAGCTACCGCGTGTCGCAGAAGTCGTTCTCGTTTGCCAACTCGATGTACAGCATGGACAACCTGGTGCACTCGTTCTCGGTCGACCTCAACAGCCGTCTAGCCGACAACCTCTCGAACCAGTTCCTGGCCACCTTCTCGAAGCTCGACGATGTGCGCGGCAGCAACTCGAAAGAGTTCCCCTTCATCGACATCACCATGACCGACACCGAGGGCAACCGCGACAACTACATGGCCCTGGGCTACGAGCTCTTCACCTGGAACAACGGCGTGCACAACACGGTGTGGAACCTCCGCGACGACGTCACCTACTACTATGGCCGCCACAAAATCATGGCTGGCCTGAGTTTTGAGCACCAGATGGCCGACAACGCCTATATGCGCCTCGGCACGGGCTACTACCGCTACTACAGCCTCGACGACTTCCTGAACGGAGCCACTCCCGAGGTGGTGGGTCTCACCTACGGCTATGGCAACGAGACCGCTCCCGCCTCGCGCGTGCAGTTCAACAAGGCCGGCATCTACGGGCAGGACGAGTGGGACGTCACCGACCGCTTCAAACTGACAGCCGGCCTGCGCATCGACGCGCTCATGTTCAACAACAAAGACCTGATGACCAACCAGGCCATCTACGACATCAACTACGACGGCCGCAACATCGACACCGGCAAGTGGCCCAACACGGGCTGGATGTTCCAACCCCGCGTGGGCTTCTCGTGGGACGTGCGCGGCGACAACACCCTCAAGCTGCGTGGCGGCACGGGTCTGTTCTCCGGCCGCCTGCCCCTGGTGTTCTTCACCAACATGCCCTCCAACGGCGGCATGGTGCAGTATCGCGCCGCGCTCAACGCCAGCACCAAGGTGTGGGACGGCAAGACCGGCACGCCTGTCCGCGGCTTTGAGAACTACACCGGCACCTACACCACCAACGCCAATGGCGACCGCTTCATCGACATGAGCCAGTTCGCCGGCGACCTGCCCACTTCGGCTGCCGCCCTGCGCCAGAAACTCATCTCGATGGGCTTCCCCGAGAACGTGACCCCCGCCGACGGCACCGTGCCGAGCACCATCGCCGCCGTGGACCGCAAATTCAAGATGCCGCAGGAGTGGAAGTCGTCGCTCGCCGTCGACTATACGATTCCCGTGCGCTTCCCATTCACGGCCACCGTCGCGGGCATCTTCACCAAGAACGTCAACGCCGCCACCATCAGCGACTGGAGCACGCCCGACGTGGGTGGCTTCGCCCGCTTCAATGGCGTGGACAACCGTCCCATCTATCCCAGCGGCTATCGCACCAACACCAAGGCCATGGTGCTGAGCAACACCAGCCGCGGCTACGGCTGGAGCGCCAGCGTCTCGCTCAACGCACGTCCCGCCCAATGGCTGAACCTGATGGCTGCCTACACCCACACCGTGCGCAAGGAAGTCACCAGCCTGCCCGGCTCCGATGCCGAGAGCGCATTCTACTATGTGCCCACCATTGAGGGCCCGAACTACATCAAGCTGCACAACGCCCAGTACGTCACCCCCGACCGCTTCATCCTGTCGGCCACGGCCCACGACCGCAGTGGCAACCACTACAGCCTGATTTATGAGACCTGGCGCGGTGGCTACAACTACAGCTACATGATGGCCAACGACATGAACGGCGATGGCTACAACTACGACGCCCTCTACGTGCCTACCGACGACGAAGTGGCCAACGGCCAGTTCCGCTTCGTCAGCGCCAACGACCAGCAGCGCTTCATGGACTACGTCCACGCCAGCGACTACCTCAGCAGCCGCCAGGGCAAGTATGCCGAGCCTTACAGCCTCTACAGCCCCTGGGTGCACCGCTTCGACCTGAGCTACAAGCACGACTTCAGCATCCGCGTGGCCGGTGCCAAGCACACCCTGCAACTGAGCTTCGACATCAAGAACCTGATGAACCTGTTCAACTCGAGCTGGGGCGTGAGCAAGTATCTGAACCCCGAAATCGGCAGCGACCCCCGCATCCTGAAGTATGAGGGTGTCGACGCACAGGGCTACGCCACCTTCTCGACTCCTGCAAGCATCAACGGCGACACCAAGACCTTCGTGCCCAACAAGGCCATCGGCCAGTGCTGGAACGCTTCGATTGGTATCAAGTACATTTTTAATTAAGCGAAAAGTTGTAAGAACCTCAAGCAAATCAATCATATATGAAACTGAGATATTTCATTCCGCTATTCGCCTTGCTGGGCATCCTGACCGGATGCTCCGACGACGACGCCACCTATCTGGACGCCATCCGCGTGTCGCAGTCCTACGTGGCCATCGACCTCGAAGGCGGCTCGGCCGAAATCACCCTCACGGCCAAGGACAACTGGGAATTTGAGAAAGTGATCAAGAAGACCGGCAAGGACGCCGAAGGCAACACCGTGACCACCTACGAGCAACTGCCCGACTGGCTCTCTGTGAGCCAGACCAGCGGCTCGGCCGGTGAGACCAAGCTCACCTTCAGCGCCGAGGCCGCTCTCGACGGCCGTAGCACCGAGCTGCGCATCAGCTGCGCCGGCGAAAGCCAGATCGTCAACGTCATCCAGGGTCTGCCCGTGGTGGAACCCGCCACCTGCGCCGATGTCATCGCCGGCCCCGAAGGCAAGACCTACCGCGTGACCGGTACCGTGAAGTCGATTGCCAACACGCAATATGGCAACTGGTACCTGGTTGACGACACTGGTGAGATTTACATCTACGGCACGCTCGACGCCAAGGGCAACGAGAAGAACTTCCTCAGCCTGGGCATCGAGGTGGGCGACATTGTCACCGTCGAAGGTCCCAAGAGCGTCTACAACGGCACCATCGAGCTGGTGAACGTCACCGTGGTCAACATCCAGAAGTCGCTTGTCAAGGTCGAGAGCGTGGAGCCCGAGAACGCCACGCTGCCTAAGGAAGGCGGCGACTTCAAAGTCAACCTCACCTGCAAGGGTAATGGCGTGAGCGTCGACATCCCCGAGGCCGACCGCGACTGGCTGTCGGTGCCCTCGGTGGCCGGCGGCGAGAACACCGTGGTCACCCTGCGCGCCCGCGCCAACGACAAGGGCCTGCGCACGACCACCGTGGTGTTCCGCACCACCGATGACAAAGGCAAGGAGTACACCGCACAGACCACCCTCACCCAGGAAGGCTCGATCATGG
>CAMVDK010000103.1 GCA_947166165.1 uncultured Porphyromonadaceae bacterium | reverse complement strand
CTTGAAATAGTGATCGTGGACGCTTTGCGGCAGCGTTTCGGCCTCAAAGCCCAGCGCCTCCATGAGTTTCTGAACGTCAGCAGTCCGGGAACCGTCATAAAGAATGTCGTTGTCCGACATCTGCCGCATACCCAGCTGCGGGTAATAGTCCTTCATCACGCAGCCCTTTAACGGGGCGTACCAGATCCCGGCCTCCTCCATGCCTTTGAGTATGGCCGCTCTCTCGACCTCCATGGCCGCCACCTTGCGGATGGCCTTGCCTTTGGCCTGGGTGAAGGCCTCGTCCTTTACGCCGGCGCTCTCCAGAGCCATGGCGGTGATGGCCGTCAGCAGGTGCCGCTGCGGGAACCGCAGACGCACGGTCAGATACAAGTGTGTGCCTATCAGCAGTATTATCATCGGCCATCCCCACAGGTAGCCACTCAGCGTTTCGAAGAATTGTTCCATTCAGTTAGTCGGTTTTCTGAAATGCGTGATTCTAGAGAATAATGTCACATGGGTTGCGCGGCGCAGGTGCGGCCACACGAGCGGCTACACATTGTATTCCTTTTCGCGGGTATAGTTGCCCTGCACGATGGCCACGAGCTGGTCGCACACGGTGGCGGCGTGGGCGATGTCGCGCTTCAGGTTGCGCTGATGCCTCACGGCCACCAGATAGAACGGCACGCTCAGTGGCAGCACCGCCGCCAGTGCCAGTCCCAGACGTGGGTCGTCGACCAGATGATAGGTGCGCAGCTGGCGGAGCACCGGCAGGTCCATCGCCTTGGCCAGCACCATCTGGTCGCGTGAGTTCGACAGATAGTCCACGAGGCTGTCCATCTGCTCGGCGAGCCGGGAGAGTGCCGCCTTGTCGAGGCCCTGGCGGAAGAATTCCACAAAGCCCATCCGCGCCGGATAGCGGTCGAGAAAAGCCTGGCACTGCGCCTTGAGCTCCTCGCAGCGTGCCACGGCCTCGGCCGGGTCCACCTCGTTGATCACCACTTCCTTCATGGCCAGTTTGCGCGTCTGGTGCAGCCCGGTGAAGCGTCGCAGGGCATTGGCCCAGGCGTCGGGGTTGAACACCGCCGAGTCGTTGACCGCCTTTTTGGTGAGGAACACGCCCAGAGGCAGCAGCACGGCCGAGCTCAGCCAGATGCCCTGCCACACGGGCCAGCGGCCGTCGCGAGCCATCTTGTAGCCCATGTTGTCGATGATGTAATAGAAGATGAACAGCAGCACCGAAATCACCACGGGCATGCCCAGACCGCCCTTGCGGATGATGGCTCCCAGCGGCGCACCGATAAAGAAGAAGATGAGGCACGCCAGCGAGAGGGTGAACTTTTTGTGCATCTCGATGCCGTGGCGGCGGATCATATACTGGTCGTCGTTGAGTGTGTAGCCACGGAAGGCGTTGTCCTGCTGAGCGTTGGTGGCCAGCACCAGAGCCTCGTCGAGCACGTTCATGCGCGCTGTGGGCGAGAGTGCATCCAGCAGCGAGTCGAGGTCGACGGGCCTTGCCAGCGCCACGGGGCGCACCAGCTCTTGGGTGCGCGAGCCGCCCTCGTCGATCACCACGCGGCGCGTGGGCAGTCCCACCACGGGCACCGAGTGCAGCTCGCTGCTGATGGTGGCGGCCACGCTGTCGACGCGCAGCTGCACCGAGTCGATGGTGCGCTGCAATTCGGCGATGTTTTTGCCCACATATTGCTGGCGCATCTCGTTGTCGTCCATGCGCGTGAAGTTGTCGTCGTAGGGGATGAGGATTTCCTTGTCGTGGAACGATTCGCGGCGGAACAGGTTCTGCCCCATCTCGGTGGTTCCGCCGCCCTGCATGCTCTCGTACCAGTTGCCCTGGTAGAGGTCGAGCACGAGGTGGCGCTTGTCGGGCGTGAAGCTCAGGCGCCCCGAGTCGGCGGCCACGATGCGCGGATTGGCGGTGCCGCCGCTCACGTCGTAGATGAGCAGTCCGTAGAGCATGTCGTTGTTCACGCCCTTGCGCTTCACGTAGAGGTTGTAGCCTGGAATCTGCGTGTAGACGGCCCCGACGGGGATGTCGAGCGTGGGCGACTTCTGGCGCATCGAGAACAGCAGCGTCCACATTTTGACCTGCGAGTGTGGCAGCACGTTGTTCTGGAAGAAAAACGCTCCCACCGCCACTCCGCTCAGCAGCACGATGAGCGGGGCCATCACCTTGACCAGCGAGATGCCGCTCGACTTCATCGCGGTGAGCTCCACGTGCTCGCCCAGGTTGCCGAAGGTCATCAGCGACGCCAGCAGGATGGCCAGCGGCAGGGCCAGCGGCACCATGGTGAGCGCGGCGTAGAAAAACAGCTCCGCCACCAGGTCGATGCTCAGCCCCTTGCCCACCAGCTCGTCGATGTAGCGCCACAGGAACTGCATCATCACGATGAACAGGCAGATGAAAAACGTCATCATGAACTGTGGCAGAAACGTCTTGAGCATGAACATATAGAGTTTTTTCACTCGTATCATTGTCACTACCGTTTGAATCAAGAATGCAAAATTACAAAAAAGTTTTCAGTTCTCGCTTTTCGGCGCACGGTTTTCGGTCAGGTTTCCGGGTCGGCAAGGGTTCGGCAAGGGTTTGGCGGGGCGTGGAGGCGTGGCGGCAATTTGCAAAAAAAACTCCGCACCACGCCGCGCGGCTCGATTTTTTTTCGTAATTTCGCAGCCGCAATGCCGCTTGCGCGCTGCCCGGCCGCCGTCCGCGGCCCCGAGGCGCGGCGCATAGCCACCTTGCCCGTTATCCACCATCAATCAGTTCCCCGACTTGGACACCCCCTACTACATCGTCTACGAAGACCGCCTGAGGCGCAACCTCAACCTCATCGCCCGCGTGGCCCGCGACAGCGGAGCCAAAATCATCATGGCCTTCAAGGCCAACGCGCTGTGGCGCACGTTCCCCATCTTTGAGGAATACGGCATCTGCTCCACCGCGAGCTCGCTCAACGAGATGCAGCTCGCCAACGAGGAACTGGGCTGCCGCGCCCACACCTACTGCCCAGCCTACACGCCCCAGACCATCGACCGCTTTCTGGCCGGCAGCTCGCACATCACCTTCAACTCGGTGGCGCAGTTCGAGCGCTTCAAGCCCCGCGTCGACGCCTACAACGCCGCCCATCCCGGACAGGAGCCCGTGAGCTGCGGCCTGCGCATCAACCCCATGTGCTCGGTGGTGGAGACCGACATCTACAACCCCTGCAGCCCCGGCTCGCGCTTCGGTGTCACCGCCGACGCGCTGCTCGCCATGCCCTCCGGCCTGGAGGGATTCCATTTCCACGCCCTGTGCGAGGGCACGTCGAGCGACCTGGCCACCGTGCTCGAGGCTGTAGAGCGCCAGTTTGGGCGCTTCCTGCCCCGGCTGCGATGGATCAACATGGGCGGCGGGCACCACATTACGCGCGAAGGCTATGACGTCGACCACCTCGTGGCGCTGCTGCGCGACTTCAGCCAGCGCCACCCCAACCTGCAGGTGATCCTTGAGCCCGGCAGCGCCTTCTGCTGGCAGACCGGCGACCTGGAGGCCAGCGTGGTGGACGTGGTGGAGAACTGCGGCGTGCGCACGGCCATTGTCGACGTGTCGTTCGCATGCCATATGCCCGACTGCCTCGAAATGCCCTACAAGCCGCGCATCATCCAGGCCCTCGACACCGTCGACCCCTCCAAGCCCACCTACCGCATCGGCGGCAACTCCTGCATGAGCGGCGACTATGTGGGCGACTGGAGCTTCGACCACGAGCTCCAGCCCGGCGAGCGGCTCACCTTCGAGGACATGAACCACTACACCACAGTGAAGACCAACATGTTCAACGGCATCCAGCACCCGGCCCTCGTGCTCGAACGCACCGACGGGGCGCGAATCGTGATGCGCGAGTTCACCTACCAGGACTACAAAAACCGCATGAACTGACAACGACTCAACAAATCAACCACTCATACCTTTTTTATTCACAATGAACAACCTCAACCAATTCGCAGGCGGCGTGCACTATGTGGGTGTCAACGACCGCACCACCCATCTGTTCGAAGGACTGTGGCTCGTGCCCCTGGGCGTGAGCTACAACGCTTATGTGGTGCTCGGCAGCGAGCACACGGCGCTCATCGACACCGTCGATGCCGAGCATGCCACCCAGCTCGAGCTCAAGCTGCAAGCCGTGCTCAACGGCC
This sequence comes from uncultured Porphyromonadaceae bacterium, assembly GCA_947166165.1. Taxonomy (GTDB): domain Bacteria; phylum Bacteroidota; class Bacteroidia; order Bacteroidales; family Muribaculaceae; genus Sodaliphilus. Next base: position 6,121 of record CAMVDK010000103.1, on the reverse strand, counting down.
GCAAGCTCGACTACATTGTCGTCAACCATATGGAGCACGACCACTCGGGCGCACTGCCCCACATCTGCCGGTGCCATCCCGAGGCCACCGTAGTGGGCAACGCCAAGACCGCCGCCATGCTCGACGGCTACTTCGGCATCAAGGGCGTGCACACCGTGGCCGACACCGACACCCTCAGCCTCGGCCCTGACTGCACACTCCAGTTCCACCTCACCCCCATGCTCCACTGGCCCGAGACCATGATGACGCGGCTCGTGGAGCAAGGCGTGCTCTTCAGCGGCGACGCCTTCGGCTGCTTCGGGGCCCTCAACGGCGCCGTGGTCGACCGCGACATGAACACCGACGCCTACCGCCTCGAGATGTATCGATACTATGCCTCGATTGTCGCCAAATACGGCGTGCCCGTGCAGACCGCGCTGCGCAAACTCGACGGTGTCCAGCTCAACTACATCTGCTCCACCCACGGCCCCGTGTGGCACGACCAGCTTGCCGAAGTGGTGCAGACCTATGCCGACCTGGCGCAGTGGAAGGCGGAACCCGGCGTCGTGGTGGCCTATGCCTCGATGCACGGCAACGCCACCGGCATGGCCGAGCACATCGCCGGACAGCTCGCCGCTGCCGGTGTGCGCAACGTGGTGCTGCAAGACCTCAACGTGACCAACCTCTCGTATGTGCTGATGAACATCGCCCGCTACAGCGGCCTCGTGGTTGGCGGCCCCACCTACAACACACAGATTCACCCCCGCGTGGCCGCCCTGCTCGAGGCGCTCAAGAACAGCGGGATGCAGCGCCGCGTGGTGGGCCTCTTTGGCGGATACACCTGGAGCCCCGGCGTGACCAAGAAGATGGCCGCCGCGCTCGACGGCCTGAAAATCGACCTCCTCGACACCCTGGTCGAGTACAAGCAAACCCCCACCGCAGCCGACCTCGAGGCAGCCACCGCGCTCGCACAAGCCATAGCCGGCCACATTGCACTTTGAGACCGATTTAACCCACATCACGCATATTATTTACAACAACAAATTAAACAAATAAAACAAATGCTTGACTCGGTAGGCAATTTGTTCAATTTGTTTAATTTGTTGTTTTTATTTGCCTGACTCCCGGGGTGGAAATCCTACGTCTTTCGACGTAGCTTTGCGGGCGGTGGCCACGATCCCCACATACGTCGCCGCGCCAATGGCTGCCGCCCTTGGCGCTCGGCTCCTTAATGTGGGGCTAAAGAAATCAGCACGTCTTTCGACGTGCGCCCTTCGGCCACAACACACCAGTAGGGCCGCGCCCGAGTCTGTGGCCATGCCACCACTATCGGCAAAATCAGACAATGAAGGGCAACTAACGACAATCAAAGACAATGTTTCGCAAGCAAAAGGATTCTACGATAAGACCAGTTGCCGCTCATTGTCCTTCATTGTCCTTTCGTTGTCCTTAATTGTCTGAACATCGCGCAGCGAAAGAACGGACAATTTGTTTTTCGTTTTGCATTGCGCTCAACTTGCACTAATGTTGGCTTCGCCCAAATTAGGCTGCACCTCGGAAAAATCAAAGCAAGCTTTGCTTTTTCGCTCAACTTGCACTAATTTTGCACTTGGAATAAACCCTTATAAAAACACTGAGACCTATGAACAGTTTGATACGCATAGCACTTTCGGTCGCGATGGCGGCCCTGGCGGCAGGAGCCGCACAAGCCGAACATGTGGTGATTATGGCCGCCAACGACACTCACTCGCAAATCGAACCGGCCGCCGACGGCAAGGGCGGCGTGCTGCGCCGGCGCGCCATCTACGACCAGATTCGCCGCGACAACAAATACACGCTCACGCTGCACGCTGGCGACGCGGTGCAGGGCACGGTCTACTTCTCGCTCTACGGCGGCGAGGTGGAGTATGCGCTCATCGACTCGCTGGGCTACGACGCCATTGTAATGGGCAACCATGAGTTCGACAACGGCCTGAAGCCCTTGGCCAGCCATTACCAGCACATGAAGGCGAAGAAGCTGAGCGTGAACTACGACGTGAGCGGCACTCCGCTCGAGGGCATGATTGAGCCTTACATCATCAAGGCCTACGGCGACAAGCGTGTGGCCGTGTTCGGCATCAACGTCAGCCCGCACGGGCTGATTTCGGCCAAGAACTACGAGGGTGTGCGCTACATCCGCTCGCTCGACGTGGCCGACGCCACGGCGCGCTTCCTGAAGGAGGTGCTCAAGGTGGACTACACCATCATGCTCTCGCACATCGGCTACGACAGCTACGACCCCGAGGAGCCGAACGACGTGGACGTGATACGCGGCAGCCACTACATCGACCTGGTGGTGGGCGGACACTCGCACACCGTGGTGAAGCCCGGCACCGAGTACGCCCTCGTGCCCAACGCCGACGGACGGCTCATCCCCATCGGGCAGAACGGCAAGAGCGGGAAGTATGTCACCACCTACGACCTCGACCTCGAGACGGGAGCCGTGGAGCAGCGTCTCATCGCCGTCGACTCCACATGGGACGCCGCCGCCCGGCGCGACTACCCGGCCATGCAGCAGTGGCTGGCCGGCTACAAGCACGGCGTGGACTCGCTCATGAACCATGTGGTGGCCCACTCGGCGCGCAGCATGAAGAACAGCAGCGCGGCAGCGCAGAACTGGGTGTGCGACGCCACGATGGCCATCATGCCGCAGCTGTCGGGCGTGACGGGCATCCAGTTCGCCATCATGAACAAGGGCGGCATCCGCACCGACATGCCGCAAGGTGCCGTCACCGAGGGGCTCATCAGCTCGATGTTTCCCTTCGACAACCGCTTCATGGTGCTCGAAATCACCGGGGCCGACCTGCTCGAGGCGCTCAAGGTGATGGCCGGTCGCGGCGGCGACGCCGTCAGCCGCGAGCTGCGCGTGGTGTGCAACAAGCAGGGCGAGGTGACCTCGGCCAAGGTCAACGGCAAGAAAATCGACCCTGCCAAGACCTACCGCATGGCCACCATCGACTATCTGGCCAACGGCGGCGACTACATGGTGCCGCTCACCCGGGCCAAACGGCTCTATGTGGACGAGGACAAATATGGCAACCACATCCTCGACTACGTCAAGCAACTCGAGGCTCAAGGCAAGACGATCGACAGCACCGACGACGTGCGCTTCGTGGTCAAATAACGAGAGAGAGTGTGACACACGCCCGCCTCGGGCGCGAGCGGCTTGATGGCCGCCACCACGCGCCCGAGGCTTTGAAAAACTGATTATATCCCCCTTTACCGCAATGATAAAACGAGCTATCATCCTGCTGCTGGCAGCCTGGACCCTGGCTGCAGTAGCGGCTGTGCGGCCCACACTTTTCAACCGCACCGACACCGATGCCATGAACGCCTGGGTGGAGGCGCAGATGAGCGCCATGACCCCCGAGCAGCGCGTGGCGCAACTCATCGTGATGGCCGTCGACCCGAAGGACGACGCCCCCACGCGGGCCCTGGTAAAGCGCTACGTGGAGGAGAACCGCGTGGGCGGACTCATCTACAACGCCTGCAGCCTGCATGAGCTGGCCGCCACGACCAACTACGCGCAGAAGCTGGCCACGGTGCCGCTGCTCATGACCATCGACGGCGAGTGGGGCCTGGCCATGCGCGTGGAGGGCGCCCCCACCTATCCGCGCAACCTCGTGCTCGGCGCCATCGACGACGACCGGCTGCTCTACCAGTATGGCCGCGAGGTGGCCCGCCAGTGCCGCCGCGCGGGCATCCAGGTCAACTTCGCCCCCGTGCTCGACGTGAACGACGACCCGCGCAACCCGGTGATCGGCTCGCGCTCGTTCGGCGAGAGCCCGGAGCTGGTGGCCCGGCACGCCATCGCCTACGCCCGTGGACTCGAAGACGGCGGTGTGCTCGCCGTGGGCAAGCACTTCCCTGGTCATGGCTCGAGCATCGAGGACTCGCACAAGACATTGCCAACCATCGACAAGTCGATGCGTGAAATCAACACCTGCGAGCTGCTTCCATTCCGCGAGTACATCAACGCCGGCCTGAGCGGAATCCTCACCGCCCACCTCAACGTGCCCGCCATCGACGCCACGGGCCGCCCCACCACCATGTCGGCCCGCTGCGTGGACCAGCTGCTGAAGCAAAAGCTGGGCTTCGACGGACTCGTGTTCACCGACGCCCTGGGCATGGCCGGCGCCACGCAGGGCATGACCGGATCGCCGTGCGTCAACGCCCTGCTGGCCGGCAACGACGTGCTGCTCATGCCCGCCAACGCCGACGCCGAGGTGCAGGCGGTGATGCAAGCCATTGCCCAGGGACGCCTCACGCAAGCCGACATCGACGAGCGCTGCCGCAAGATGCTGCGCTACAAATACGCCCTCGGGCTGACCAGCCGCCAGAGCGTGAGCGAGAACCGGCTCTCGGCCGACCTCAACGGCGGACAGGCCCACGCGCTGCAGCGCCAGCTCGTGGCCGGGGCCGTCACGGTGATCAAGAACCACAACGACCTCCTGCCCATAGCGCGGCTCCAAAGCCGCCACATCGCCGTGGTCACCATCGGCGAGCCCGACGGCACCAAGGCCATGTTCCACGACCGAGCCGACGACTATGCCGCCGTGACCAAATTCGACCTCAAGGCCGGCGACAATGCCACGGCCCTGGCCAAGCAAATAGCCGACGGGCACTTCAACGTGGTGCTTGTGGCCCTGTGCAGCGACGACGCCGCCAGCCTGGCCGCGCTCAACACGCTCGTGCGCCACTGCGACAACATCGCCCTGACCATCACCCACAAGCCCTACCGCATCGAGCGTTGTGCCCAGGCCATCACCAGCAGCCACGTCAAGGCCGTGGTGCTCACCTATCACGACGGCGCGCTCGCCGAGGACTATGCCGTGCAGACCATCTTCGGCGGCAACGCCGCGCAGGGTCGGCTTCCCGTCACCCTGAAGTGCGGAGGCAAGACCTACAAAGCCGGACACGGCATCCACTACCCCGCCACTCGCCTGGGCTACACGCTGCCCAGCGAGGTGGGCATCAGCGACCGGCTGCTCACGCAGATCGACTCGCTCGCCAATCTGGCTGTGCGCGAGCACGCCTTCCCCGGATGCCAGGTGGTGGTGGGCCGACACGGAAAAATAGTCTGCAACCGCGCCTACGGCGAAACGGACTACGGCAGCGGTGTGGCCGTCGACGACGGCACCATCTATGACCTCGCCTCGGTGTCGAAAGCCACCGGGACGCTCACGGCGGTGATGAAGATGTACGACGACGGGAAATTCAAGCTCGACGAGCCAGCCAGCCGTGTGATTGCCGAGTTGCGCGGAACCGACAAGCAGGACATCACCTTCCGCGACCTGCTTTACCACGAGACGGGTCTGCCGCCGTCGATGAACATGTGGACCATGATGATGGACCCCGACACCTACTCCGGGCAGCTCATCACCACCACGGCCGACGCCGACCACTCCATCAAAATCATGAACGGCGCCTACGGCCACAACAGCGCGCGGCTGCGCACCGACATCCTCGCCCCGCAGAAGTCGGACCGCTTCAATATCGCCATCGCCGACGGCATTTGGGGCGGGCGCGTCACCTACGACTCCATCATGCAGCGCATCTACCACATCACGCTGGGCACGAAAACCTATCGCTACAGCTGCCTGAACTTCAGCCTGCTTGCTGATGCCGTGCAGCGCCTGTCGCACTCCCCGCTCAACTACCTGACCAACAACTACATCTTCGCCCCGCTGGGAGCCTACCACACCCTCTACAGACCGCTGAGCCGGTTCCCGCGCGACCAGATTGCCTACACCGAAGTCGACACCTATCTGCGCCGGCAACACGTCCACGGCTACGTACACGACGAGCTGGCAGCCTTTTCCTGCGGGGTGCAGGGCAACGCCGGCCTCTTCTCCAGCGCCAACGACCTGGCCAAGCTGCTGCAGATGTGGCTCAACGGCGGCACCTACGGCGGAGTGAGGTTCTACAAGCCCGCGACCGTCGAGACCTTCACCACGCAGAAGAGCGCCAACAGCCACCGCGGGCTCGGCTTCGACAAGCCTGTGGTCGGCGACCCCGAGGCCTCGAACACCTGCCCCGAGGCCACGCCCGAAACCTACGGGCACACCGGCTTCACGGGCACCAGCTTCTGGGTAGACCCGAA
>CAMVDK010000102.1 GCA_947166165.1 uncultured Porphyromonadaceae bacterium | reverse complement strand
CGAAGGCGATTTCTCGACCTACAACTTCTCGATCACCGGCGTGGCTTGCCCCCGCTTCGCTCAAATCGATGGCGGTCTTCCCGTCAGTGTGTCGATGAGCAACGTGAGCACCAAGCCGCTCGACAGCTACAAGATTGAAATGAAAATCGACGGCGAGGCTGTCGCCACCATCGACTCTCCCGTTCAGGGCGTCGGTCAGGCTGTGGTCACGGCATCGGTGCCGGTGAGTCTCGACAACGTGATGTCGGGCGCTCACACCCTGACCGCCAAGGTGGTCGAGGTGGCCGGCGAGGCCGTCGACGGCAACGAGGTCTCGGCCCAGTTCACCGCCTATGGCGCATCGCTGCCGCGCCAGAAGCAGCTCGTGGAGCACTTCACCTCCAACACCTGCACCTACTGCTACCTCGGCGATGCCGTGCTCGAGGCGCTCGACAATATGCGCGACGACATCGCTTGGGTGTCGATTCACGGCAACCTCAACGCCACCGACCCGTTCAACAGCACCAAGTGCAACTCGATCATGAATTATCTGGGTGCCAACAGCTTCCCCTCGGGAGCCTTCAACCGCTACGACTTCGAAGGTTCTGGCTCGGTGGTCACCGGACTGGGCTACTACGATGCCGCTGGCGCAGCTGCCTATCTCAGCGAGGCCGCCATCGATGCCAATCCCACTCCGTCGCTGGCCAGCGTCGACATCAACGGCACGCTCGACCAGGAAACCCGTGAGCTCAAGCTCACCGTGAGCGGCAACGCCACCGACGACTTCACCACCATCTTCGGCACGCAGGTGGCCTTGACCGTCTATCTGGTTGAGGACAGCCTGGTGGCACGCCAGTACAGCAACGGCGTGTGGAACAACAATTTCGTCCACAACCACGTGATGCGTGATGTGCTCGGCACCACGCTGGGCAACACCATCAGCTGGAACGGCGACGGCACCTACACCAACTCCTTCACCACCACGCTCAACAGCGCTTGGAACATCGACAAGATGCGCGTCATCGCCTTCGTCCACCGCAAGGGCTCGGGCGTGAACAAGGAGGTAATCAACACCGAGATGGTGGCCCTCAACGACTTTATCAAAGCCGCAGTGCTGGGCGACCTCAACGGCGACGGAAATGTCGATGTCGATGATCTGAACATCATGCTCAACATGATGCTCGACAACATCGAGCGCACCGGCGCCGCCGACATCACCGGCGACGGCAACATCGACATCGACGATGTGAACGCAATCATCAACATCATGCTTAACAAGTAATCAGTCAGCATTCAATCCTCTGAGAGCCTCTGAGACACCCGGTTTGGGAGCCTCAGAGGCTTTTCATTTGCCGATTCGAACAAAATTGTATACCTTTGCACCCTGATTCAATGAGTTTGGGGGTGCCACCCCAATTCTGGGTGGCTGAGATCATACCCATGGAATCTGATCCGGACAATACCGGCGTAGAGAACAAAACTTATTTAACAATGATGAAGAATTTAAGAATCTTGATGTCGGCCGCCCTGCTGGGAGCCGGCATCGCAGCCACGGCGCAGACCGTGGCCACCGACACGGCGAAGACCGTGGTCTTGAATGATGTGGAAGTGCTCGGCACGCGCGCCGAGGGCAACACCCCCATCGCGTTCACCAACCTCACAAAGAAGCAGATTGCGGCGGTCAACTTCGGCCAGGACCTGCCCTTCCTGCTCGCCACCACTCCAGGCGTGCTCACCACCAGCGACGCCGGGGCCGGAGTGGGCTACACCAGCATCCGTGTGCGCGGCACCGACGCCACGCGCATCAACATCACCGCCAACGACATCCCGATGAACGACGCCGAGAGCCACAGCGTGTTCTGGGTCAACACGCCCGACCTGGCCTCGTCGCTCGCCGATGTGCAGGTGCAGCGCGGTGTGGGCACGAGTACCAACGGTGCCGGGGCCTTCGGCGCAAGCATCAACTTGCGCACGCAGCGCTTCTCGGCCACACCGTTTGCCGAGTTCAGCGGCAGCTATGGCTCGTTCACCACCCACAAGGAGACCGTCAGCGTGGGCTCCGGCCTGCTCAAGGACCGCTGGGCACTCGAGGCACGACTGTCCAACATCGGCAGCAACGGCTACCGCGACCGCGCCACCAGCGACTTGAAGAGCTTCTTCGTGCAGGGCGGGTGGTTTGCCGGCTCGACCAGCGTGCGCCTCATCGCCTTTGGCGGACGTGAGGAGACCTATCACGCTTGGGACGGCATCAGCCGCGACATGCTCTCCACCGACCGCACCTACAACCCCAACGGCGAAATCAAGCGCGGCGGCAAGGTGGTGGGATTTTACGACGACCAAAAGGACATCTACCGCCAGATGAACTACCAGGCCCTGTGCGAGCACATCTTCTCGCCCATGTGGCGCCTCAACGTGGGGCTGCACTACACCGACGGCTACGGCTACTATCAGGAGTACAAGAACGCCCGCACGCTCACCGAGTACGGGCTCACACCGTTCACCACCGCCGTCACGGCCAACGACGGCACCGTGAGCACCCAGACGGTCAAGAAGTCGAGCCTCGTGCGCCGCAAGGTGCTCGACAGCGGATTCGGCGGTGCCGTGTTCTCGCTCCACTACACCGGCGAGCGGCTCTCGGCCACCCTGGGCGGTGGCGCCAACCGCTACATCAACAACCACTACGGCCGCGTGCTCTGGGTGGAGAACTACGTGGGCGACCTCGACCCCAGCCACGAGTACTATCGCAACAAGGGGCGCAAGACCGACTTCAATATCTACCTCAAGGGCAACTACAGCATCTGGCGCGGGCTGAGCGCTTATGCCGACCTCCAGCTGCGCCACATTGTCTACACCATCAAGGGCGTGAACGACAAGTGGGACTGGACAGCCAGCCCCGAGCGCATGCAGCTGCTCGACGTCGACGAGACGTTCAACTTCTTCAACCCCAAGCTAGGCCTCAACTGGCAGGTCGATCCCAGCCACCGCGTGTATGCCTCGATGGGAGTGGCCCACAAAGAGCCTACCCGCAACAACTACAACGACGGCCCGCTGCTGGTGCATCCCCGCTCCGAGCGGCTCATCGACTGGGAACTGGGCTATGCCTTCGCCAGCGGACGCTGGAGCGCCAGCGTGAACGCCTACTATATGAAGTATAAGGACCAGCTCGTGCTCAACGGCAAGCTCAACGAGATAGGCGAGCTCATGGCCGAGAACGTGCCCGACAGCTACCGCATGGGCCTCGAGCTGCAGGCCGGATGCCGCATCACCGACTGGCTCCGATGGGACGTGAACGCCACCCTGAGCCGCAACCGAATCAAGAACTATGTGGGCTACGTGAGCAACTACGACGCCGACACCTGGGCCGACCTCCGGAGCCAGGCCACCATCGAGTGCGGCAACACCACCATCGCCTTCTCGCCGTCGGCAATCGTGGGCAGCGTGATCGCCTTCGAACACCGGGGATTCACCGTGCAGCTGCAGAGCCAGTACGTCAGCCGCCAGTATCTCGACAACTTCGAGCGCAAGGACGACTCGCTCGACCCCTACTTCGTGAGCCACCTGCACCTGGGCTACTCCTTCACCCTGCCGCGACTGAAGCGCGTGTCGGTGGGCGTGAGCATCTACAACATCTTCAACAAGCGCTACGAGAACAACGGCTACTCGCAGACGGCGGCTCTCTATAAGGCCGGCGACACGAGTGGCAGCTACACGCTGGTGAGCGACCCGCGCTTCTATCCCATGGCCGGCACCAACCTGCTGGCGCACCTCGCCCTCAGCTTCTGAACATGCACACCTCGCTCCACCACACCCTGGCCCCGGCGCAAGGCCTGCCGGCACGGCTGCGCACCGTGCTGGCGCTGCTGCTGGCATGGCTGCCGACGGCCTTGCCGGCACAGCAGCCAGAGCAGCTGCCGCCCGACTCGGTGACCGTGAGCCTGGTCACCTTCTATCCCGGCCAGGAGTCATTCTCCATCTATGGGCACACCGAGTTGCGCGTCGTGCAGCAGGGCCGCGACTGGTACTACAACTATGGCGTGTTCGACTTCGAGACGCCCGGCTTTGTGTGGCGCTTTGTGACCGGCGACGCCGAGTACCTCTGCGTGCCCGTGCCCAGCCAGTATGCCCTGGTGGGGATGGAAGGCCGGCGCATGGTGGAGCAGCGCCTCAACCTCACGCCCGACGAGGCGCGGCGCGTGGCCGACATGCTGCTCGTGAACGCCCTGCCCGACAACCGATCCTATCACTACCGCTACCTCACCGACAACTGCTCCACGCGTCCCCGCGACATCCTCGAGGCCGCCTTGCAGGCCGACAGCCTCGACTACGGCCCCGCCCCGCGGCCGAGCCTCACCTACCGGCAGATGATGGGCATCTACGGCCGCAACTACGCCTGGCAGCAGTTCGGCATCGACCTCGTGCTGGGCAGCCAGCTCGACCGCCCGCTCACCTATCGCGAGCAGATGTTCATCCCCATGGTGTTCATGCAGGCCGTGGGCCAGGCCACCGTGCAGCGCCAGGGACGCACCGTGCCGCTGGTGGCCCAGAGCCGGGTGGTGGTCGACACCAGCGAGCAGGGCCTCGTGCTGCCGCCCACGCCCTGGTGGTGCTCGCCGCTAGCCGCCACATTGCTCCTGCTGGCGCTCGCCGTGGCGCTCACCATGCGCGACATGCGCCGCCGCCGCACCACGCGCTGGTTCGATTGCCTGCTCTACACCGTGCTCGCCGCCATAGGCTCGGTGATCACCTTCCTCGTGCTCTGTTCGCAGCACGAGGCCCTGTGGCCCAACTGGAACCTGCTGTGGGCCAACCCGCTGGCATGGCTGCCGGCCATAGGCGTGTGGTGGCTGCCGCGCAGCCGCCGACTGCTCGTGCGCTACCACTGGTTCAACGCCGCCCTTGTGCTGCTCACCCTGCTGCTGTGGCCCCTCGTGCCCCAGAGCGCCAATCCCGCCTTCTTCCCGCTCATGGCCGCCAGCCTCCTACGCTCCCTGGCCGCCCCCTTCGCCAGAGCGTGACAATAGAGTGGGGGAGCCGGATGCGGCTTCCCCACTCGCTGGATTGGGTGCTGTGGCTGCGGCGCCATGGCCGCTCTTGGGGGCTTAGCCCTTGCCGAGCATGATGTTGATGATGATGTTCATGTCGTCGACATCGACGTTGCCGTCGCCGTTGGTGTCGGCGGCCGTGGTCTTCTCGGCCTTGCCGAGCATCATGTTGATGATGATGTTCAGGTCGTCGACGTCCACCACGCCGTTGCCGTCGAGGTCGCCCGTGGTGCTGGGGCCGGCCGGGGTGACGTTTTTCCCGATTTTGTAGATGGCCAGTCCGTTGTACGACTTGAACGTGAGCAGTGTGGCCACTTCTTCGCCGTCTTCGATGTCGACATCCACCACCAGGCAGTGCACGCGCAGGCCGCCGTCGTTGATGGTTCCCAGGCCGTCGGCGGGCAGGAGCCAGTAGGGGGTCATGCCGGCCAGGGCGGCACCGTCGCCCAGCTCGGCAATCATCGCCTGGCAGGTGCCGTCGTCGTTCATGTCGCTGAAGGCGTAGGCCAGGAAGCTGCGGCCGTCGAGCTGGAACTCCGTCATGCCGTTGCATCGCGGAGCGGGCAGCAGGGCCGAGTCTACGTTCTCGAAGGTGTCCCAAATGTTGCCATTCACGTCGTAGAGCACCGGCGAGGCGTCGTTGCAGTCGATGTAGAACAGCTCGCCGCTGTAGCGGTCGTCGTCGTTCGTGCCATACACCATCTTGACCACCGGTGCTAGGGCGAAGCCGGTCTTGTCGTTGGGATAGAAGTCGATGGCGTAGATGAGCGGGTCGCCGTCGAATCCGCCTTCCCACTCGCCGTGCTGGTCGGCGTGCCAGCGGTAGATGGCGTTGTAGCCTGGCAGCGCGTTGGAGCCCGAGATGGTCATGATGTTGCACTCGGCCTGCTCGAGCGTGAGGTCGCCCATCACGTCGAGATAGTCGGTGCGCTGCGGATAGCCGCCTTTCATCATCTCGGTCACCAGTGTCAGTTCGCCGGTCGAGGTGTCGACCAGATAGACGGGCACGGTTGTCTTTGCGTCGCTTGTGGTGGGAGCCACCCACAGGTGTCCGAAGTCGTCGCGGCCTATGCATGCGGCGGCGAGCAGTCCGCCGTAGGGGCGGCCGTCGAGTGTGAGCGGCAGGTCGGGCAGCTCGCTGCCGTCGGCCACGGCAAAGCGGTGCACCACGGCCTGCATCACCGAGTCGCCCTCGTGCACGGCCAGGCGCTCTTCGCTGCGCGACACATACACCACGCCGCCGAGCATCGTGGCCGTGCGTGCCTTGGTGTTGCAGATGGCATGGTCGGTGTAGGCCTTGCCGGTGTGGATGCGGTCGAAGGTCCACACGTTCACGATGTTCAGTCCGTTCACAGCCTCGTAGCTGTGTCGGTCGGTGCCCAGTGCCCAGGCACCGAGCCAGCCCACCGCTCCGAGGAGCAGTGCGGTTGCAATTTTTTTCATAGCGGTGTCAACTTGTTTTTGGTTATTGTTGCGTGAGGTAGAGATGCGAGATGCCTGCGGCACGGCGCGCCGACTGGGAGGCTGGCACCTCGCATCTGGGTGCGGAAATCATCCCACGGCCACCATCTCAATCTCCACCAGCGCGCCCTTGGGCAGGTCGCGCACGGCGAAGGCCGAGCGGGCGGGGAACGGCTGGGCGAAGAACTCGGCGTACACCTCGTTCATCGGGCCGAAGTTGGCGATGTCGCTCAGCAGCACGGTGGTTTTCACCACGTTGTTCAGGTCCAGGCCGGCGCTCTTCAGGATGGCCTGGGCGTTGAGCAGCGACTGGCGCGTCTGCTCCTTGATGCCGCTTTCGGGAAATGCTCCCGTGGCGGGGTCGATGGGCAGCTGGCCCGACAGGTAGTAGGTGGTGCCGCTGGCGGCGATGCCCTGGCTATAAGGGCCGATGGCTGCCGGGGCGGCAGCGGTGTTTAATGCAGTTTTCATTGTTGATGATTGTTGTTGGGTTAGTAATCAGTTGTTGGCGGCTGCCCCGGGCGGGTGGCACCGGCGCAACCAATGTGCAAAAGTAGCAAAAAAATCCGTAAGCCCCACCATTTTTCCCGCAAATAGTGGGCGCGGCAGCGCTTTTGTGCTTTTGCGCGGCAAATGCTTGGTGCTTCGGCCATTATTTGCTACCTTTGCGCTATCGATGATCCCTACTGTTATGAAACGAACGATTATTGCCGCCTTGCTGCCGGTGCTGCTGGCGGCCAGCGCGTGTGCCGCGCAGCCGGCCACCGCCGAGAGCGACAGCAAGCATGAATTCCGTGGCGCGTGGCTCCACATCATCGGGCAGCAGCAGTATGCCCGCCAGTCGACGGCCGAGAACCAGGCCTACCTCATCGGCCAGCTCGACCGCCTCAAGCAGGCCGGATGCAACGCCGTCATCTGGCAGGTGCGTCCGCAGGCCGATGCCGCCTATCCCAGCCAGCTCGAACCTTGGAGCCGATGGCTCACCGGCACTGCCGGGCAGGCCCCGGTCCCCGCATGGGACCCGCTGCAGTTCATGGTCGACGAGTGCCACCGCCGGGGCATGGAGCTGCATGCGTGGATCAACCCCTACCGCGTGACCAGCAGTCCCGACGACAAGCCCGCGCCGGGGCACATCTACTACGAGCATCCCGAGTGGTTTGTGCGCTATGCCGACGGGAAAATCTATTTCGACCCTGCGCTGCCCGAGAGCCGCGACTTTATCTGCCGTGTGGTGAGCGACATCATCACGCGTTACGATGTCGACGCCATCCACATGGACGACTACTTCTACCCTTATCCCAAGGAGGGAGCTGAGTTTCCCGACACCGCCTCCTATGCCCGCTACGGCCGCGGCTGGGGCAACAAAGGCGACTGGCGGCGCCACAACGTGGACCTGCTCATCGAGCAGATGCACCGCACCATGGCCCAGGTCAAGCCCTGGGTGCGGCTGGGCATCAGCCCCTTCGGCATTTGGCGCAACAAGAAGAGCGATGCCGACGGCAGCGACACCAACGGCCTGCAATGCTACGACGCCCTCTACGCCGACTGCCCGCGCTGGACCGCACTCGGATGGGTCGACTACATGGTGCCGCAGCTCTATTGGGAACTGGAGCATAAGCTGGCCAGCGACCTCACGCTCAGCTACTGGTGGAACGACCACGCCAACGGCCGCCACATGTACTACGGCCAGAGCGTGAACAACGTGATGACGCACCGCGACATCGCCGACGATGGCGGCGACACGCTCAACCCCACCCAGCTCGACCACAAGATGCGCCTCATGCGCTGCCTGCCCAACGTGCACGGGGTGGTGTGGTGGCCGGGCTATTCGGTCACGGCCAACTTTGGCGGCGTGCTCGACTCGCTGGCCACCCATCACTGCGCCACGCCCGCGCTTGTGCCGCCCAGCGTGTGGATCGACGACGTGCCGCCCGGCCCCGTGTCCAATCTCAAGGCCTCGCGTGCCGGAAAAGGACAGGTCACGCTCACGTGGACGCCGCCTGCCACCGCCGACCCCATGCAGCAGGCCGTGCGCTATGTGGTGTACCGCTTCGCCCCTGGCCAGGCCGTCGACACCGGCCGCGCCGACGCCATCGCCGCCATCACCGGGCTCACCGCCATCACCCTGCCGCAGCCCGATGGCCGCCACACCTGGGCCGTGACAGCCGTCGACCGGCTGGGTAACGAGAGCACTCCCACCACACACAAGAATTGACGGCGCAACTCAGCATAACTGCGGCTTCGCGCCGCACCTTTGAGGCCCGATCGGCCTTGCCTCCGCATGCCTATGGCCTTGCATCCGAATAAAGAAATAAAAGAAAATGCCGCCAAATCGGCGATATGTTGCATTTTATTTGTAACTTTGCAGGTTGAACACAGTGCGAACTATGGGACGATACATCAACCCCTTCACCGATGTGGGATTCAAAATCATCTTTGGTCAAGAAATCAACAAATCGCTCTTGATACATTTTTTGAACAATGTGATTGAAGAATTCACCATCGAAGACGTCACCTTTCTCGACAAGCAGCAGCTGCCCGAATACGACGAGCAGCGCTCGCTCATCTACGACGTGTTTTGCCAGACAAGCTCGGGGCAGCACATCATTGTGGAGATGCAGAATCGCAGCCAGCCGCATTTCAAAGACCGCAGCCTCTACTACGCGTCGAAGTCGATTGTCCGTCAAGGCGTGAGAGGCGCGTGGGATTATGAAATCAGCGCCGTCTACCTGATAGCGTTCCTGAATTTCACTTTGCCCGACGTGCGGGATGCTTTCAGAGTGGATGTGGGGTTGGTTGATTTGGCCACGCACAAGATTTTCAGCGACAAGCTGAGGCTGATTTATCTGCAGCTGCCGCTGTTCAATGAGAAAGAGAGCGATTGTGACACCGATTTCAAATGTTGGATTTATGTGCTGAAGAATATGGAAACGCTTAACCGACTTCCGTTTGCCGCTCGCAATGCGGTGTTTGAGCGCCTGAGCCAGATTGCCGAGGTGCGTTCGCTCACGCACGAGGAGCAGGTGCAATATGAGAACAGCCTGCGCAACTATCGCGACACCTACGCCGTGATGGAAGGCCGGTACCAAGATGGCATCGAGCAGGGCAAAAGGCAGATGGCCGCATCGATGATTCGCGAGGGCATTGCCCTCGAGCGCATAGCCGCGATGTCGGGCTTCACGCTTGTCGAACTGCAGCAGATGGCCGATTCAATCGGAAAAGAACAAGACAATAATTAATAACAAGACGATAACGAAACGATAGATGAACACTTTAGCATCGAAGTACGACCCCAAGGCCGTAGAGAGCAAATGGTATGAGTATTGGGAAAGCCACGGCTTGTTCAAGTCGGTGCCCGACGAACGCGAGCCTTACACCATCGTGATTCCGCCGCCCAACGTGACGGGCGTGCTCCACATGGGCCACATGCTCAACAACACCATCCAGGACATCCTCATCCGCAAGGCTCGCCTCGACGGGAAGAATGCCTGCTGGGTGCCCGGCACCGACCACGCCTCGATTGCAACCGAAGCTAAGGTGGTGAACCGGCTGGCTGAGCAAGGCATCAAGAAGCGCGACCTCACCCGCGAGGAGTTCCTGAAGCACGCTTGGGCTTGGACCGAAGAGCACGGCGGCATCATCCTCAAGCAGTTGCGCAAACTCGGAGCAAGTTGCGACTGGGACCGCACAGCCTTCACCATGGACGAGAAGCGCTCGGAAAGCGTGCTCAAAGTCTTCTGCGACCTCTACGACAAAGGCCTCATCTATCGCGGCCTCCGCATGGTCAACTGGGACCCCAAGGCGCAGACGGTGCTCTCCACCGAAGAAG
>CAMVDK010000101.1 GCA_947166165.1 uncultured Porphyromonadaceae bacterium | reverse complement strand
GCGTTGCCATCGAGTGGGAAGCTCCCCTGATGCGCCACTTCACCGTTCAGCTCAAGCGACTGGGCTGACGCACACGCACCGACGTTTCCGTATCTGTTTCATACCGATATAAATGCTTGAAGCCACCGCAGCTCGCAATGCCGCGGTGGCTTTTAATCACCACACCTCGGTTAAACCTATTCGCTACTTTATAGTCCAAAAAGGGAGGAAATCACTGAAAGTATAAATAAAAAAATTTTATGATGAGGAAATTATTGACGATTACGCTGATGGCGTTGCTCGTGAGCCTCAGTGCCACCGCTGTCGACTTAAAAACCTTTGAGAACGAGAAGTTCACCATCAGTTATCCCTCCGACTGGAAGGTGACTTACGAAACTGATGAAAGCTTGAATCTGGAATCCGCCGATTGGGACATCTTTTTCGATGTCACTTACAACGACAGGGGGCCAACCAAGGACCAACTGAAGGAGGCAGCCGACAACTGGGAGTATATGAAGACCAGCAGCGGCCACAAGGTGGATCAAAAAATTGTGAAAGACGACTATGCGATGGTGCGGTCGATTGAGACCGACGAAGACGACGGTGAGCAAACCGTGGTGGTCTGGTTCGTGATGATCAGCAAAGAGCCGGAGGGCTTTTCCGGCACCATCCAGAGTCCGATAAACCGCGCCAACGAGGCCATCGACATTTTGGTGGAAATGCTCGCAACCCTTTCGCAGAAATGACAAAGAGAGCTATTCGGTAAACGCAGAGTTTGCCCCACATGACGGGGCATCTACGAAAACAATGGAGCCGCACCTCGCATGAGATGCGGCTCCATTGTTTTTGGTGGGCGATTGGCCCGGAGGGTGTTACAGTCCAAAGGCTTCACGCAGTTGCTGCTCGTAGTCGTCGGCGGGGGTGAGCGGGGCGTTGACCGACTTCATCAGGCGCGAGGCGCGCAACTGGTTGTCGCTGCCGTTGCTCTCTTCGTTGAAGTATTCCACCAGGTCGGCAATGAGCTTTTGCAGGTCGAGACCCGAGTCTTCGCACATCTCGGCGAGTTCCTCGGTGTCGACACCCGACTCCTGCAGTTTGGCAATGATGGCTTCGATGGTGACCGGGCCGTCGCCGTCGCCCAGCTGCTGGAGCACGGTGTTGATGATTGCGCGGCAGTCGATGCCCATGGCGTCGAGCTGGCGCAGCACGGCCACCACGTCGGGCTCGCCGCTGATCAGGTCGGCGTACATCTGGTTGAGTTCACCGTCGGTATACATCACCGGCCAGGCCTTGATGGCGGCCAGGGTCTGGACCAGATATACAGCCGTTGCCGTCAGGTGGCCCATTTTCTTCACCACGAAGTTGGTCTGCAGGTTGGTCTTGCCTGGAATGATGCTCGGCTCCATGCCGTAGTTCTTCAGGTGCTGCAGGAGGGCGCGGGCCGACTTCACGGGCACATAGTCGTCGTCGCGCGAGTGGAAGATGAACAAGCGCTGCGACTGGTCGGGGATCCAGTCGGTGTCGATGCTGTTGCGCTCGAAGATGTCCTGAATCAGCAGCGACTCCTCGCTCGTGAGGTCGCAGTAGGGTGCCGTGAGGATTTCGTGCACCTTCTTCTCGCGGCCAATCGAGTCGCACACGGGCCACGAGGAGTGGCTCTTGGAGTTGATCCAGTCGTCAATTTTCGTGGCCACAAACGGCTGGAGCACCTCGTCGTAGCTCAGGCCGAGTTGCTGGATGTCGTTGGTCGACACCATGAGCAGTGCCAGCACGGCGTTGTAGGCGGTGCTGTCGGTGAGCACATATTGGCGGTAGCACTCGTCGATGTCGCTCGGCGAGCCTCCGGCAAAGGTCTTGTCGAACGTAATTTCGTCGCTGTACTCCATGTCGCGCAGCTTTTGTGTAGCCAGTGCGTCGAAGCCGCCGCTCGAGTAGCCCATGTTGAACGTCAGGGGGCCGTATTGCAGCCCCATCTCCTGCATCAGGCGGCGAGCGGCCAGCAGGCCGTCGAGGCTGGCGCGGGCGTTCACTGTGCCTTGCAGATAGGCTTGCGGGAAGCGCACCGTGGCACCGAAGCCGTAGAAGTCGCTCTCGACAATGATGTAGTCAGGCTTCAGCGGATTGCCTAAAACGATTGACTCCAGCGGCGAGTAGCCCAGCGTGGGGGCTTCGTCGCGGTTGAAGATGGTGTAGTGGTTGAACAGGATCACGCCCTGGCTTGCCTTGCTGCCGTCCATGATCTCGCTCGGCACCAGAATGCGACCGCTCAGCGTGATGGACTCGCCGAAGGGGTCGGTCGACGGATAGACGTAGTTGAACTGCGTGAACGAGCGCGAACCGAGGCTGATCTCGTTGTAGCTGACGGTCATCGTGGTGTCGAACTGGTTGGTGAGCGTCTCGCGCGTGCCAATCTCGAGTTTGTCGAACTCGGCCGAGGTTGCCGGAAGCTCGATGCCGTCCCAAGTGGTGAGCGTGATGGTGCCGTCGGGGTTGAAGTCGACGGCCGACAGTTCGGACGAAGTGATCACGTGGTTCGAGCCGTCGTCGAGTGTATACTTCACCACCATGGCGCTGGCGGTGCCGCAGCACAGGGCTGCACTGAGTGCGATGTTGAGTAATGCTTTCTTCATGGCTTCAGTCATTTTTTGATCCATTTATACACTTTCTCTCCCTCGCGCACGATATAGACGCCTTGCGGCAGCTCATGCAAGCCCGACATCAGGCGGCCCTGGAGGTCGTACACCTGGCGGACTGCGGCCGTCGGGGCCGGGGTGGTGGTCTTCACATCGTCGATGCTAGTGGGGATAATCTCTTTGACAATCAGTGCCTCGTCGACACCTTCGAGCACTTGCCCGTCGGCATACACGATGTTGACTTGCTCACGGTCGAACGTGATGCGCTTCACCGCCTTGCCATTCTCAAAGTCGATGGCCTGCACACTGGTCTGCGAGCTGGCCGCCAAACCCATCGAAAGAGTGGCGATGGTGAAAATCAATTTCTTCATTTGAATTGTTTGTTAATTTTTATTTAAGGGTTGAAAAATGATGTGTCGTTGCTAGTGCGGAGTGGTTCAGAAGTCTTCGCTCAAAGGCGATGTGAAGTCGCTCATGTCGGCCTCGTCGCTCATGTCGGTCTCGTCGCTCATGTCGGTCTCGTCGTCGTAGGCAAAGTCGCTGCTGCTGTAGTTGTCGAATGCTTTGAACTGCTTTTGCACTTCGGCAAAGGCCACCGGCCATTCGATGGGTTTCATCTTCTTGCCGTTCTCGTTGACGTAGAAGGTGAGTTTCGACTTCTTGGCCGAGCTGACGCTCTGCAAGAAGTTGAACTCGAAGCTGGAGATGTCGATGGAGCCGTAAAGCGCCATCCAACTGTTCTTGAAGAGGTCTTTGCATTCGGCGGGAGCCTTGAACTCGCCCTTGTTCACGTTGCCTGTGGTGCTGACGTAGACGTATTTGCCCACCACACCCACGTTGACGCCGTCGAGGGCCGCCATGGTGAACATATTGACGTAGGGGAGCAGTTTGTCGGGGTTTTCCGCGCCGATGAGGATTCGGAAGCCGATGGTGCCGGGGTTGCTCGGGTCGAAGCAGGCTCCGGCGGCAATGGTGCCGTTGAGCGATTCGATGACCGACTTCATCTCGGCGGGCAGCTCGTTGAGCAGGAAGGCGATTTGCTCCATCGATGCGATTTTCTTGCCGTTCACGCCAATGGCTGCCATGAGGTTGCATCCGGCGGGCATGTAGTCGAGGAAATCGTTGCTGGCCTGCTGGAAGGCGTTGTTCATGAAGGTCTCGTAGTCCTTGTCCTTGGTGGTGATGTCGGAGGTGAGCGTCAGTTCGTTGCCGCCTACGTCGAGGCCCATGCTGGTGGAGTTGATGGAGCTCATCAGGGGTGCAAACGGATTGTTGCGCATGGCCTGCTTGTATTCCGGAATGTCGTTGGCCAGGTGCTGTATCTTCTGGTTGTCGACATACAGGCCCACCGCCTTGCCGTTGTGCAGTGCCGTGGTGATGTCGCCTTTTTTGGCGATGCTCTCCTGCTTGCCGTCCATCAGGAGGCTGGCCATCTCTTTCAAGCCGTCGCTTTTGTCTTTGGCCGCTCCGATGAGCAGGGCCTTGTTCTTGATCATCATGATGGCCTCGTTTTCAACGATGTAGTATCCGTTGTCGATGGTGGAGAACTTGATTTCGGCCTCTTTCTCGATGAAGGCTTTCGCCTTGTCCTGGTCGAAAAGCGGGACAATCAGGGCGGCGTTGAGCGATTCGCTGGTTGTGAAGCCGTAAATCGACCCCAGCGGGTTGATGCCGGAATCTTTGATTTTGCCCATGAACTCCTGGATGTCGCTGGCTTTGGCTCCGGTCAGTTCCATCACTCTCTTGGGCAGTTTGATGTCGTTGCCGTCGATTTCGAGTCCGATTTCCTCGGCGAGCTGGGCGGCGTCGACGCGCAGCACGGCCGACGCAGTGGCGGGAATCATTTTCTCGAGGTCGGAGCCGGAGCCGCCGCGCAGGAAGAACCATCCCGCGGCGACTACAGCGACCACGGCGGCGATGCCCAGGCCGATTTTCAGCCCTTTTTTGCGCTGCTTGGGTTGAGGCTGTTGGGGCGGTGCGATGGCTGCTCCGCATATGGGGCAAAGCCCGCAGGCGTTGCCGATTTCTTGGTGGCAGTTGTTGCAGATCATATTAAAAAGAATTTTGGGTTATCCGAAATTGTCGTAGTGGATGCTGGCGGGGTCCACGCCGAGCGAGTCGAGCAGGTCGTTGACCGTTTTGCTCATCATGGCCGGGCCGCACATGTAGTATTCGCAGTCCTCGGGGGCCTCGTGGGCGCCGAGATAGGTGTCGCGCATCACCGGGGCCACGAAGCCCGGAGTGTATTTCACGCCGGCGGCGTCGGCGGCCGGGTCGGGGCGGTCGAGGGCCAGGTGGAAGTGGAAGTTGGGGAACTCCTTCTCCAGTTCCAGGAAGTCGTCGAGATAGAACACCTCGCTCAACGAGCGCGCACCGTAGAAGTAGTGCATCTCGCGGTCGCGCGTGTTGAGCGTGCGCGTCATATGCAGGATCTGCGCGCGCAGGGGTGCCATGCCGGCACCGCCGCCCACCCATATCATCTCCTTCTTGCTGTCGAAGATGGGGTGGAAGTCGCCGTAGGGGCCGCTCATGATCACCTTGTCGCCGGGCTTGAGGGTGAAGATGTAGCTCGAGGCGATGCCGGGCATCACGTCCTGGAAGCCACCGCCCTGCTCTTTGGGCTTGAAGGGCGGGGTGGCGATGCGCACGGTGAGCATGAACCGGTCGCCCTCGGCGGGATAGTTGGCCATCGAGTAGGCGCGGATGGTGGGCTCGGTGTTGCGGCAGCGCAGCGAGAACATGTCGTATTTCTCCCACGTGGGCAGATATTCGCCGAGCGACTCCTTGTCGATGTCGCGGTCGTAGCTCATGTCGTACTCCGGGATGCGAATTTGGGCATAGGAGCCGGGGATGAAGTCCATGTGCTCGCCGGGAGGCAGGGCCACGATGAACTCCTTGATGAACGACGACACGAGCTTGTTGCTCACCACGGTGCACTCATATTCTTTGACGCTGAGCACGCTGGCGGGCAGCTGGATGGCCAGATTGTCCTTCACCTTCACCTGGCAGCCGAGGCGCCAGTGTTCCTGCTGCTCGCGTCGCGAGAAGTGGACAGTCTCGGTGGGCAAAATCTCGCCGCCGCCTTCCATCACCTGCACCTTGCATTGCCCGCAGCTGCCCTTGCCGCCGCAGGCGCTCGAGAGCATCACGCCCTGGCTCTGCAGGGTGCTCAGCAGGCTGGCGCCGCTGGGCACTTCCAGCTCCTTGGTGCCGTCGTTGATGTTGATTTTCACATTGCCCGTGGCCACGAGGTAGTGGCGGGCCACCAGCAGGATGATGACCAGCAGCAGCGTGATTACCAAGAAGATGAGCGCGCTGGCGGCCACTGTTGTTGCAGTACTGATTAATACCATTGTTTTATCCCAATTTGATGCCCAGGAAGCTCATGAAGGCGATGCCCATGAGTCCGGTGATGATGAATGTGATGCCCACACCGCGCAGCGGGGCGGGGATGTTGCTGTAGGCTATTTTCTCGCGGATGGCGGCCAGGCCCACAATGGCCAGCAGCCAGCCGATGCCCGACCCGAGGCCGTAGACGGTGGCTGTGGCGGCGCTGCCGAAGTCCTTCTGCTGCATGAACAGGGCCCCGCCCAGAATGGCGCAGTTCACCGCGATGAGCGGCAGGAAGATGCCCAGCGAGGCGTAGAGCGACGGCGAGAACTTCTCCACGGCCATCTCCACCAGCTGAGTGCCGCTGGCAATCACGGCGATGAACATGATCAGCCCCAGGAAACTCAGGTCGACGTCGGCCAGCGCGGGGCTGAGCCACGTCAATGCGCCTTCCTGGAGCACATATTTGTCGAGGGCGTAGTTGATGGGCATGGTCACCGTGAGCATAAACGTCACGGCTATGCCCAGGCCCCAGGCCGTCTTCACGTTCTTCGACACGGCCAGGAACGAGCACATGCCCAGGAAATAGGCGAATATCATGTTGTCGATGAATATCGACTTGACAAACAAGTTAAGTTCTTCCATAGTAGAATGTGGTGTTGGTTGTTTGGATTATGTGCCGGTGCGGTGTCACCCCGCACGGGTCAATTCTCTTGCAGTTCCTTGTTGCGGGCGCGGTGCACCCAGATGATGCAGGCCACGGTGATCAGGGCCATGGGGGGCAGAATCATCAGTCCGTTGTTCTCGTAGCCGTGGTCGTAGCACCACTGCGGAATCACCTGGAGGCCCATCAGCGTGCCCGAGCCGAGCAACTCGCGGAAGAAGGCGACGATGACCAGGATGATGGTGTAGCCCAGCCCGTTGCCGATGCCGTCAAGAAACGAGGCCCACGGGCCGTTGTTGAGTGCAAAGGCCTCCAAGCGGCCCATCAGGATGCAGTTGGTGATGATCAGGCCGATGAACACCGAGAGCTGCTTGCTCACGTCGTAGGTGTAGGCCACAAGGAATTGCTGCACCATGATCACCAGCGCGGCCACCACCACCAGCTGCACGATGATGCGGATGGTGGTGGGGATGGTGGTGCGGATGAGCGAGATGATCACGTTGCTCAGCGCCAGCACCACAATCACGGCGATGCCCATCACGATGGCGGGCTTGAGGCTTGCCGTGACGGCCAGCGTGGAGCAGATGCCCAGAATCTGCACCAGCACGGGATTGTCTTTCGACAGCGGGTTGAACAGGGCTTCTTTATTCTTTTTCGATAACATAGTCTTGCAGTGTTATGGATAGAGGTTCGTGTTATTGCTGGATTTTCTTGAAGAACGGCTCGTAGGGAGCGATGCACTCTTGCATCATCGCCCCCACGCCTCGGCTGGTGATGGTGGCGCCGCTGATGGCGTCGACGTAGTCGCTGCCGTCGGTGGGGCGCTGGCCTTTCTTCACCACGCTCACGCTCTTGAAGGCACCTTCCTTGAAGAGCAGCTTGCCGTCGTACTGGTGCTGGAACGAGTCCTCGGTGATGCGCGCCCCCAGGCCCGGGGTCTCGCTCTCGTGCGAGAAGTCGGTGCCGTACACGGTTTCGCCGTCGTCGTCCACAGCCACAAATCCCCAAATGGCACCCCACAGTCCGGCGCCGTAGACGGGAATCACATATTTCTTGCTGCCGTCGTCGAGCGTGCACTCGAACATGGGCAGTTGGCGGTCGGCTTCGGCGAGTTTCATGTTCTTCTTCATGTCGATGTCGAAAGCCACGTTCTTGGTCGAGTCCACGATGTTGCCTTCGTGGTCGAGCAGCAGGTCGCGCGTCACATATTTCTCGTAGGTGGCCGGGATTTCCGCCTCGCTGGGAGCGTCGATGTGAAGCGACGCCAGAATCTGGCTGCGTTTGTCGTTGGCGATGTTCACGTCCTGCTTGGGTTTGAGCGCCATATAGACGAATGCGAGCACAACGCCCACAAGCAGCACCATCACTGCGGCATAGATGATCTGATAACTATTACTGTTCTTGTTCATAGTGCTTTCCCTCCTTCATGATTTGGCTGCCGCGCGGCGGGCACGGCGCTTGATGTTGAACGAAACCACGCAGTGGTCGATGAGCGGAGCAAACGCGTTCATCAGCAGCACGGCGAGCATGGCTCCCTCGGGATAGCCGCCGTTGTAGACACGGATCAGGATGGCTAGCACGCCAATCATGAAGCCGTAGATGTACTGCCCGATGCGCGTGCGCGCGCCGGTGACCGGGTCGGTGGCCATAAACACGGCGGCAAACGCGAAGCCGCCGTAGCACAGCTGCGAGAGCGGGTCGAGCAGCGAGGCGGCGTAGGTGGGCGTGGCGAATGCGTGAGCCACACCGGCCATGGCTAGGCCGCCCACAAACACCGAGCACATCACCCGCCACGAGGCGATGCCGGTCAGCAGCAGGATAGCGGCGCCAATCAGGATGGCCACCATCGACGTCTCGCCAGGCGAACCGGCAATCAGGCCCATGAAGGCATCGCAAGTCGTGATGGGTTGGCCCACCACGTCGGTCAGCTGCAGCGTGTCGCCCACGTGGGTGGCTATCTGGCCGAGCGGGGTGGCTCCGGTGAAGCCGTCAGCCACCTGGCCCTCGCCCAGGCCCAGGATGGCGTCGGTCTTCACAAAGGCCGCGTCGCCGCTCATGCGCGAGGGGTAGGCAAAAAAGAGGAACGCGCGGGTGATGAGCGCCACGTTGAAGATGTTCATGCCCGTGCCGCCAAACACCTCTTTGGCGAAAATCACCGCGAAGGCGGTGGCCACGGCCACCATCCACAGCGGCGTGTTGATGGGCACGATGAGCGGAATCAGGATGCCCGTCACCAGAAATCCTTCCTGGATTTCCTTGTGATGGATTTGTGCGCCGATGAATTCGATGCCCAGGCCCACCACATAGCTCACCACGATGCACGGCAGCATGGCCAGCAGGCCGTAGAGGAACATCGACCAGCACGAGGCGTCGGCCTGGCCGACGGCCAGGTAGTGCTGATAGCCGATGTTGTACATTCCGAACAACAGCGCCGGCAGCAGCGCCACCACCACGGTGATCATGGTGCGCTTCAGGTCGTTGCCGTCGTGAATGTGGGTGCCCGACGCCGACGTGGTGTTGGGCGTGAACAAGAACGTCTCCATCCCGTCGTACACCGACTGCAGCTTTGCCAGCCGCCCGCCGGGTTGGAACTGGGGCTTGATCTTGTCCATGTATTTTCTTAATGCTTTCATTTCTTATGTATTATAGGTGGGATAAGGTTCAGCACATCTCGGCTCGCATGCGGTCGAGCCCCTGGCGCACGATGCGCTGCAGCTCCAGCTTGCTCGTGCATGCAAACTCGGCCAGGGCGAAGTCCTCGGGGGCCACCTCGTAGATGCCCAGCTGCTCCATCTTGTCGATGTCGAAGGCGATGATGGCCTTGATAAGGAACTCGGCGTAGATGTCCATGGGCAGCATGCGGTCGTATTCGTCGAGGCGCACGATGGCGCGTTCGCCGCCCTTCACGCGCGCGTCCATACTTATTGGTTTGCGGTTGCCCGTCAGCCAGCTCGTGAAGTCGCGGTACAGACTGAAGCGCTTCGGGCTCAGCGATGCCCAGCCCATGAACTCGTCGGGCCGGCTCACCTCGGGGATGACGGTCACGTGGCGGTAGGGTGCGCGCAGCCAGCCGTCGGCCTCGACGCGCACGCCCGTGAGCGCGTTGCCGCTGATGATGCGGCAGCCGTCGAGTTGCTCGCCCTGCAGCAGGCTGCCCATGCGGCAGCCCATCGTGGCGCGCACCATGCGCGGCTCGCCCACGCACTCGCCGGTGAGGGCCACCACTGTGTCGTGGCTCATCATGCCCGTGGCAAACAGCTCGCCAATGCGGGCCAGTGTCACCACGTCGAGCGTCCACACCACCTCACCCTTGTTCACCGGACGGATGTTGGCCACCTGCACACCGGCGTTGCCAGCCGGATGGGGGCCGGCGAAGGTGTTCACCTCGGCCCCGGCCACGTCGAGCTCCTCGCCCGGGCGGCAGCCTATGTGCACCTTGCCGTCGGTGAGCGAGGCGAGCGCTTCCACGCCCTTGGCAAGATATTGCCGCTTGTCGCCCACCACGGTGAGCAGCGACGGGGCCAGCGGCGACGAGTCGAACGCGGTGACGAAGATGTCGCGCGGGCGCACGCCGGGGGCGGGCACCACATCGTAGGGGCGCTGGCGCAGCATCACCCACAGACCCGACTCGAGCAGCACGTCGAGGACCGGCCGGCCCAGGTCGAGCTTGCGGCGGTTGTCGTGGCGGTTGTCGGCCTCGATGACGATGGCCTCGATCTTGCGTCGCTCGCCCCGGTGCACCTCCTTGACGGTGCCCGACACCGGCGACACCACTTTCACCTGCTCGTGGTTCTTGTCGT